>NZ_MWIG01000549.1:0-5200 GCF_002156145.1 Streptomyces sp. NRRL B-24572
CGCCGGCGGGAGCGCCGGCGAGCGGGTACCAGGTGAAGTCCGTGACGGTGGACTGCAGGTCCCGGATGCCGGCGTACACGGCACCGTTGCTGACCACGCCCTTGACCTCACGGCTGGCTTCGAGCCGGTACGCGTCGATGTCGTAGCACGAGGCGGGTCCGGCAGGGCCAGCCGGGCCCTGCGGTCCAGCCGGGCCGGCAGGTCCCGCAGGTCCTGCCGGTCCCGCAGGTCCTGCCGGTCCTGCAGGTCCCGTCGGGCCGGTGGCACCGCCACCCGGTCCGGGCGGGCCCTGGGGACCCTGCGGTCCTGCCGGCCCCGCGGGGCCTGCGGGTCCTGCCGGGCCGACGTCGCCCTTGTCGCCCTTCGGTCCCGCCGGTCCAGCCGGTCCCTGCGGTCCGGGAGGGCCGGTGGGACCCGCGGGACCGGTCGGGCCGGGCTGCCCGCCGTGGTTGGGCTCGCAGTCGTCGCCGTAGCCGCCGCCCTTGAGGGACCGGGCGGCCCGCGTCCCGCTCTCCATGGCGTGCTGGACCTGCCCGTCGACGTACGCGCCGACCTCGCCCATCTTGGGGTGGTGCGGGCCGTGCGGGCCGTCCGGGCCTTCCGGACACTCGCCGCCCATCGGGGCGGCGGCGCTCGACGCGGCGGGCCCGCCCGGGGCCATCGCCATGGCGGGGCCCGCCATTCCCGTCAGGACGAGGGCGAGCGAGGCGACGGCACCGCCGGAGACCCAGGCGCGACGTCGGGCGAGCGGACCCAGGGGAGACCTGGTCCTGAGATCAGGACGCATGCATGCACTCCTTCGTGACCGGCTGTAACCGGATCGGGGGATCATGTGGAAGCGCGTTCGGCTTCACCAGTGGTCATCGGATCGCGATTGCAAGCTCTTGAGGATCGAGTGGCTCAATCAACTCCACGGCCTATGGCTGATATCGGATGGGTGCATGCGCGGGAGCGAATCCTCTTCCGTCTCCCGGTGTGCCGTGTTCGAGCGACAGGGGCCTGTACGTACGGTCACCGGGTCATGAGGTCACCGGGACCGATTGCCCGGGAGTGGTGTTGCCGTGAAGCCGTCGATCTGCCTCTGCATGATCGTCAAGAACGAGGCCCGCGTCATCGAACGCTGTCTCGCCCCCGTCCGCGAGCTGATCGACACCTGGGTCATCTCCGACACGGGCTCCACCGACGGGACCCAGGAGCTGATCCGCGCCGCCCTCGCCGGCATCCCGGGCGAGCTGTGCGAGGAGCCGTGGGTGAACTTCGGCCACAACCGCAGCCTGAACATCGCCCGCGCCCGCGGCCGGGCCGACTACCTGCTGCTCCTCGACGCCGACCACGTCCTGCGCCAGGACGGCCCGCTGCCCGCCGCCGACGGCCCGCTCGCCGACGCGTACATGATCCGCCACCGGGGGCCCGTCGAGTACCGCATCAAACGCCTGGTCAGAGGCGATCTGCCATGGCGGTACGAGGGAGTCACCCACGAGTACCTGACGGCCGACCGGGACCACGTCCAGGAGAACCTGGACGCCCTCGTCATCGAGGACCACGCCGACGGCGGCTCGCGCCACGACAAGTTCGAGCGCGACGCCCGCCTGCTGAGCGCCGAGCTCGACCGGGACCCGACGAATCCCCGTACGGTCTTCTACCTCGCGCAGACCCTGCGGGACATGGGCCGCTCCGACGAGGCCGTCGCCCTCTACGAGCGGCGCGCGGCCATGGGCGGCTGGGGCGAGGAGGTCTACGTCTCCCTGCTCCAGTCGGGCGTCCTGCGGGCCGACGCCGGAGACTGGCCGGCCGGGATGGACGCCCTGACGCGCGCCTGGGAGTCGCGGCCCGAGCGCCTCGAAGCCTGCTACGAGCTGGCGGCGCGGCTGCGGAAGCTGCGGCGCCACCAGGCGGCCCACGCCGTCGTGTCCGCCGTCCTGGACCGGGGGATGCCGGACGACGTGCTGTTCACCCAGCCGTGGGTCTACCGGTGGGGGCTGCTCTTCGAGTACTCGATCACCGCGTACTGGGCGGGCGACCACGCCGCCTCGCTCGCCGCCTGCGACCGGCTGCTCGCACTGCCGGACCTCCCGGAGAACTACCGCGAACAGACCCTCGCCAACCGGGCGTTCGCCGTCCGGCGCCTGACCGGGACCGCCGCCCCCGCCCCCGCCCCCTGAACGGGCGGGGGCGGGGCCGGCGGCGGTGCGTCAGCGGACCCGGGAGCGGGACTCCATCGCCCCGCGGGCCGCGTGCTCGTCCTCGTACACCTCGCACATGTGCCGGCCGTCCGGCGTCGCCGTGTGCTCGACCTCCCAGAGGCTGACCTCGCTGCCGTCGAGCAGCAGGAACTGGTGCTCGTAGAGGGTGAAGCCGGCGTCCCGGCCGCCCTCCACCGGGCAGTGGCGCCCGAAGGCCTGCGTGATGTGGTGCGCGAAGGCCAGCCGGAGACGGCGGGCCGTCCGCTCGCCCGGCCGGTCCGCGTTCTCCGCGCGACGCAGGACGCGGCGCGCGTGGTCGGCGGAGTTGTCCGGCACGTACATCCGCGGCTGGGCCGGTATCGGGCGGGCCAGCAGGGCGCTCAGCAGCTCCAGGTCGTCGTCCTCGTCGAGGACGCGGCCGTCGGCGCGCTCCGCCGTCCAGCCCGGCAGCGGCCCGGCCGGGAGGCGGGAGGCGGCGAGCCGCGCCTCCGACTCCTCCGTGTACAGCTCGTGCTGCTCGGCGCCGTCCCGGCCGGTGTTGTGCACGAGCTCCCAGAGGCTGAGCGCGCTGCCGTCGGCGAGCAGATAGGTGTGGCGGTGGGTCGTGCGGTGCAGCGACGCGCTGTGGTGCGAGGAGTGCAGCGCGCTGGAGTGGGCGAGCGCCGTGCCGAGGCGCTCGACGGTCGAGTCGGGCAGGTCGAAGGAGTTGAGCGCCCGGCCGAGGAGCCGCTCAAGGTGCGTCTCGGTCGTCTCGTACGGATCGTGAGGATCCTGCGGATCGTTCAAGAGGGTCTCCAGGCCGTCGCCGCATGTCACTTGGTGCTTGCTTAACGTAGTCCCTGGGTCTGACATCGTGTCCGGGTTCCGGCAAAACGAAGGGCCCGCTCGCGAAGTTCCCGCCCTTTTTCTCCAACTCCCCTCCTCTTACCGGGAGTACGCGTCCGCCTCCGGGCCGTACAGCTCGCGGTACGAGGGGAAGTCGCCGCCCGGGCCGCGCAGGCCGCCCGGGGCCGCGAGGACCGCGCGGACGATCGCGCGGGTCACCAGGTCCGCGCCGGCCGCCAGGATCTCGTTCAGGGCGAGCGGCCCCGGCCCCTCCGGCAGCTCCCGCGCCCCGGTGGCGAGCGCGAAGACCGTGTCCCCGTCGTTCATCAGGTGCACCGGGCGCACCGCGCGCGCGATGCCGTCGTGCGCCGTGCCCGCGACCTTCTGGGCCTGGGCCCGGGTGAGGACGGCGTCCGTCGCGACGACGGCGAGCGTGGTGTTCAGCGGCGGCGGGGCGGACGCCTTCCGGGCCTCCGCGAGCCGCCGCAGGGCCGCCTCGTGGACCTCGGTGGCCGGGAAGGCGGGCCGGCCGGCCTCGAAGCAGCCGCCGTACGGGACGCCGTTCGTCGGGTCGACGGCCGAGCCGACCGCGTTCACCACCACGAGCGCGCCGACCGTGATCCCCGACTCCAGGACGGTGCTCGCCGTCCCCACACCGCCCCGCAGACCGCCGACCACGGCCCCGGTGCCCGCGCCGACCGCGCCCGTCTCCACGCGCGCGTGGTCCCCGCTCGCGGCGGCCGCCTCCACCGCCGCCCGGCCCGTCGCCGCGTCCGGGCGGGCCGCGAAGTCGCCGCCCCTGCCCAGGTCGAAGACGCACGCGGCGGGCACCACCGGCACCACGTGGGCCGGGTCGGGGCCCACGCGCACGCCCCGGTGCCGCTCCTCCAGCCAGGCCATCACCCCGGCGGCGGAGTCCAGGCCGTACGCGCTGCCGCCGGTCAGGACGACCGCGTCGATCCGCTGGACCACGTTCCGCGGGTCCAGCGCGTCCGTCTCCCGCGTGCCCGGCCCTCCGCCCCGTACGTCCACGGCGGCGACGACCCCGCCCTCCGGAGCCAGGACGACCGTGGTGCCGCTCAGCGCCCCGGGCCCGGCCACGCGCGCGTGGCCGACGCGCAGCCCGCTCACGTCGGTGATCGAGTCCTGACGGCCCGTCTCCTCGGGAAGTGTCATGTCCCCTGCCTACCACGCGTCTTGGCTCAGCGCTTGGGGCCGAGGTAAGTACCCCCGGAGGCATCGACCACGGTGCCGGTGATCCAGCGGCCGTCCTCCGAGGCCAGGAAGGCCACCGGATCGGCGATGTCCTCGGGCTGCCCGACCCACGGCAGTGCCTGACCGCCGATCAGCATCCCTTCGAGCTGGGGCATCGCGGCCATGGCGGCGGTGAGCGAGGCGGTCTGCGTCGGGCCGGGGGCGACGGTGTTGACGGTGATCCGACGCTCCCCGACCACGTTGGCGAGGGTGCGGGTGAAGGTCTCCATCGCCCCCTTCGTCATCGCGTACGCCAGCTCGTCGGCGAGGGCGATCCGGGTGACGGCGGACCCGATGTTGATGATCCGGCCGCCGTCCCGGAGCACCGGCAGCAGGCCCTGGACGAGGAAGTACGGCGCCCGGACGTTGACCGCGAAGACGCGGTCGAACTCCTCCGGGGTCTCGTCGGCGAGGTGCCCGCCGGAGGTGGCCGCGGCGGCGTTGTTGACGAGCACGTCGAGCGCGGCCTCCCCGGTGTGGGCGGCCAGTCCGGCCCGGACGCCCTCGACCAGCGCGAGGACCCCGTCGTGCGTGGCCAGGTCGGCCCCGACGGAGAAGGCCCGCCCGCCGTCCCGGACGATCAGGTCGACGGTCTCCTGCGCGGCGGCGGCGTCCCGCCCGTAGTGCACGGCGACGACCGTCCCGTCGGCGGCGAGCCGTCGGGCGACGGCCCGCCCGATGCCCCGGGAGGACCCGGTGACGAGGGCGGTACGGGTGGCGGTGCCGGTGGTGGTGTGCTGCTGCACGGCGCTCTCCTCGGGCTGCGGCCCGGGGCGTCTCCCCGGGGCACGGGAAGAACACTCGCGCGGCGCGCTGACGACCCACTGACCACCGACTGACGACCACCGACCGCTGCGGCCTGAGCCCCGCCGTTGTGGGCCCTGCGCCCGCCCCGTTGTGGGCATGCGTTCCGCTGGGGCAGGGGGGACCCCCTTGCC
>NZ_MWIG01000055.1:0-20122 GCF_002156145.1 Streptomyces sp. NRRL B-24572
GCTCGCCGCGGGTGGTCTGTCGAACCGCGAGATCGGCGAGCGGCTGTTCCTCTCGCCGCGTACGGTGGGCTCGCACCTCTACAACGTCTATCCCAAGCTCGGCATCAGCAGTCGCCACCAACTCCGGGACCTCCTGCACGACAACTGACGTGCGACGAACGATCCCCAGAGAGGTCCGAACGAGAGGCGGAACGCATGCGGCCCGACCCCGAGTGGGAGGCGCCCGCCGGACAACCGTCGCCCGTGGTCCTTGATCCTCTGGTGCGGCGCCTCCTCGACGCCTCGGCGGCACCGCCGTTCCTCCACGAACTGGAACCGGAGACCGCCCGTCAGGCGCTGCGGGAGTCCCAGGGCGACCGGATCGACGACTTCGACGTGGACGCCACCTTCCACGCGGCGCCCGTGGGGCCCACCGGTCTGGTCGGCTTCTGGATCTTCCGGCCCACCGGCGTGGTGGGCCGGCCCCCCGTCATGCTCTACGTCCACGGCGGCCGTTGGATGCTGGGCGACGCCCAGACGCACGCGTGGCTCGTCAGCGAGCTGGTGCGCCAGGCGGGCGTCGCGGCCGTCGTTCCCGAGTACAGCCGCACGCCCGAGAGCCGCTATCCGGTCGCCCTCGAGGAGTGCTACGCCCTGCTGACCTGGGTGTTCGGGCAGGCCGAACCGCTCGGACTCGACACCGACCGGCTCGCGGTCGCCGGCGACTGCGCGGGGGCCACCCTGGCCACGGCACTCACCCTCCTCGCGCGGGCGCGCGGGGGTCCGGGGATCCGCGCCCAGTTGTTGTACTACCCCCTGACCGACGCCCGTTGCGACAGCCCGTCGCAGCGGCGGTTCGCGACGGGATATCTGCTCACCCGGGAGGCCGTGCGGTCCTACTGGCGACAGTACGTGGTCGATCCCCGGCAGCGCGACGAGCCGACCGCGTCCCCGCTGCGGGCGAGTACGGCCGCGCTGACGGGGCTGCCGCCGGCGCTGGTCGTCACCGCGGAGGCCGATGCGACCCGGGACGAGGCGGAGGAGTACGCGGCCCGGCTGCGCCGGGCCGGTGTCGCCGCGACCGCGACACGGTTCCAGGGCACGGTCCACGACTTCGTCTCCCTGACCGCGCTGCGCGACAGTCCTTCGACGCGGGCCGCGGTCCGGCTCGGTGCCGTGTTCCTGCGCGACCGTCTGCGGTGAGGGCGGCCGCGGGACACGGTGCCGGCTCCTGACACGCCTGAGGGGAGCGGGCCGGGGCGCCGGACGAGTCGGGTACGGGACGGGGCACCAGTCGAGTGACTGATGGCACCGGGGGCGAGCGCTCCGAGGATGGACCTCGTTCCCGACGCTCTTCGGAGAGCGTCCGCCCGACCATACCGGAGGGGTCGCGATGCCCGTCGTCCTGTCCACACTGTCGCTCTCGCCGTCCGAGCGGGCGGACTACTGGCACAGCGTGGTCTCCGACACCTTCATTCCGCTGGACGTCGTGCTGCACGAGCGCGAACCCTCGGTGGGGACGATCGCCACCGATCGGCTCGGGCCCCTCCAGTTCTCGGTGGTCGAGGCCGGCCCGCAGACGGTGTCGCGGCACGCCGCCCTGATCTCCCGGGGCGGAGGGGAGTACCTGACCGTCACTCTCCAGCACCGGGGAACGGGACGGCTCACCCAGGACGGGGTCGAGGCCCTCGTCCAGCCCGGCACCTTCACCTGTTCCGACGCCGGGCGGCCGTACCGGAGGGAGCAGCCGGACGACTTCCGTTTCACGGCGGTCCGGGTGCCGAAGAGTGCGCTGGGCGTGTCGGACGCCGACCTGCGGGCCGTCACCGGGGCCGTGTTCGACGGTCGCGGCGGCACGTCCGGAGTGGTCGCCGGATATCTCGAACACCTGGCGGACCGGGCCGCCGGGTTCGACCCGTACACGGGTCGGCAACTCGCGATGACCGCCGCGGATCTGCTGACGGTGTTGGTGCGTGAACGTCAGGGCCGGTTGAACCCCCATGCGTCGGAGGTGGCCCGCGGCATGCTGGTGCGCGTCAAGGAGTACATCCTGCGGCACCTGGCCGACCCCGATCTCTCCCCGGAGAGGATCGCGGCCGCGCACCACATGTCCGTCCGGTATCTGCACAAGCTCTTCCAGCCGGAAGGGACCACGGTGAGCCGTTGGATCCATCGCGAGCGCCTGGAGAGGTGCCGACGGGAGCTGTCCCGGTCGTCCCGGACGGCACCTGCCGTGTCGGCGGTGGCCCAGCGCTGGGGATTCGCGAACCCGTCCCACTTCAGTCGTGCCTTTCGCACCGCGTACGGGATGTCGCCCCGGGAATGGCAGTCGAGCACGCGCGCCGCGTGAACCGGTGCGCGTGCTCGGAACGCGGTCTCGGCACGGCCGTGCGTCGTGGCGGTGGACACGGGAACCACGGAGCCGGGTGACGCCGGGGAATCCGGCGTCACCCGGCGGGTCGACGGTGTGACGTCACTTCGCCAGGAAGGCGAGGAGGGCGGTGTTGACCTCCTCCGCGTGCGTCCACAGCAGGCCGTGCGGGGCGCCCTCGATCTCGACGTAGTCGGCGGAGGGAAGCGCCTTGTGGAAGGGGCGCGCGGTGCCCTCGGCGGGCAGGATGCGGTCGGCCGTACCGTGCAGGATCAGGGCGGGCACGTCGATGGACGGGATGTCGGCGCGGAAGTCGGTGTACCAGGTCGAAGGCGCGGCGGACGCGGCGAAGGAGCCGCCGCCGGCAGCGGTGTTCCAGCTGTTGCGGACCGCTTCCTCGCTGATCCGGGTGCCCAGGTTCTCGTCGAGGTTGTAGAAGTCGTTGAAGAAGGCGGTGTAGTAGGCGTAGCGGTCGGCCTTGACGGCGGCGACGACTCCGTCGAAGAACTCCTTCGGGGCGACGCCCTCCGGGTTGTCGTCGGTCTTGAGCAGGCAGGGCTCGAGGGAGGCCAGGAAGGCGACCTTGGCGACGCGGGCGGAGCCGTACGTGGACACGTACCGGGCGACCTCGCCGGTGCCCATGGAGAAGCCGACGAGGACGGCGTCGTTCAGGTCGAGGGTCTCCATCACGGTGTTGAGGTCGGCCGCGAAGGTGTCGTAGTCGTAGCCGGTCGTCGGCTGGGAGGACTGCCCGAATCCGCGCCGGTCGTACGTGATCACGCGGTGGCCGGCGTCGAGCAGCGCGGCGCTCTGCCGCTCCCAGGAGTGGCCGTCGAGCGGGAAGCCGTGGATGAGGACGACCGGCCGGCCCGTGCCGTGGTCCTCGTAGTAGAGGTCGATGGCGGTGGTGTTCTCCTGGCCCACGGTGATGTACGGCATGGGATGTCTCCTCGATACGAAGTGGCTGGTCCGCGCCTCGGTGCGGAGCGGAATGTCGCCACGCTACGGCCGGGGAAGCGCCTCCGGTTGTCGCGCCGCGCACGCCGACTTGCCCGTGAGCGCAGTGTTCCGCCGCACGGCACCGGTCGAGCCCGTCGGCTGCCGAAGTTCCTGCCTGTGGTTCTGCCTGGAGACGGGGACGGTCCGCTGTTTGGCTGTTCGGTGCGGGCGGAACCCCGGGACTCGCGCCCGTCGCCCCCGGAGTCACTCCCCTGAGCGGAGAGCATTGTGAGTTTGGTGTTGACGACCGCCTCCGTGCCGGACCAGGACAAGGTCGCGTACTGGAACGATGCGGTGAGCAGGACGCTGGTGCCGATGACGGTCGCCCCTCGGGACGACGGGCCGTTCGACGGCCGGATCGCCACCCACCGCCTCGGCTATCTCCAGGTCTCCACCATGGAAGCCGACGCGGAGCGGGTCAACCGCACCCCGGCGCTGATCGCCAGGTCGTCCGAGGCGCTCGTGGGGGTCGGGGTCCAGATATCCGGCACGGCCACCTTCGTCCAGGACGGCCGGCGGGCCGAGGTGGGTGAGGGCGACCTGGTGGTGTACGACACGACCCGGCCGTACTCCTTCGACTATCCGCAGCGGTTCGCCACGCACGTCTTCCAGCTTCCGCGCCGCACGCTGGGCGTGTCGGACGGCGACCTCCGGCAGGTCACCGGCAACGCCATCGGCACCGGGGACGGCTTCGGCGCGATGCTGCTCCCCTTCCTGGCCACCCTGGCCTCCTCCTCGGCCGACGGCTATCCGCCGGCCGTCGCGGACCGGCTGGCCGGCAACGTCGTCGACCTTTTCGCCACCTTGATCGCGGAGCGGGCCCACCCGTGCGACAAGGACGCGGAGGCGCGGGACCATCTGGTGCTGCGCGTCCGCGACCACATCAACCGGAACCTGGGCGACCCCGACCTGTCGCCGGAGCGCATCGCCCGGGCGCACCGGATCTCCGTCCGGTACCTGCACCGGCTGTTCGAAGGCGAGGGGACCACGGTGGGGCAGCTCATCCGGCAACGGCGCCTGGAGGAGTGCGGCCGCGAACTGGCCCGTCGTGGCAGGGCGGCCCCCACCGTGTCCGCCGTGGCCCAGAGGTGGGGCTTCGTCAACCCCGCCCACTTCAGCCGCGCCTTCCGCGCCGCGTACGGCGTCTCCCCTCGCGAATGGCGCAATCTCCGCACCGCCCAGGCCGACCGTACGGAGCGCACAGGGGCTGACCTCCCGCCGTCCACCCGGTAAGGTCCCCGCTCGGAGCCGCGCCGCCCCCGTGTGCCCGCGCGGCGGCGGTGCCCCGGCCCGACGGCCGCCGCACCGCGTCCCGCCCCTCGGCCAGCGACCCGGTGCACCGAACCGCCCTTTCGCTTCAGGCCCTCCCGGCAGGAGACCGTGTGTGACCGACTTCGTCCCTTCGTCCGCTGGGCACCTGGTCCTGGACCACCACACCCGGGCGTTCGTGGCCCGGCACACCTGCCCGCCATCGGTGCACGACCCGGACCTGGAACGGGCCCGTCTGGACCTCGTCCGCCTCCAGGGGAAGACCACCCGCGACGAGGAGGTCTCCACGGAGTGGTTCGCACTGCCGGGCGGCCCGACCGGTCACGTCCGCGTGCAGGTCGTCAGGCCCGCCGACAGCGTCGGCGAGATCCCCGTCGTGCTGTTCCTGCACGGTCTCGGCTGGGCCCTCGGCGACGCCGACACCCATGAACGGCTGGTGCGCGCGTTCGCCCTCGGCACGGACGCGGCCGTGGTCTTCGTCGACTACGAGCGCGCCCCCGAGGCGCGGTACCCGATCGCCGTCGAGCAGTGCTACGCGGTCGCGCGGTGGATCTGTGAGCGCGGCGGCGAAATCGGCCTGGACGGCAGCCGGATGGCCGCCGTGGGCGACTCGGCGGGCGGCAACCTGGTGGCGGCGCTGACCCTGCTCGCCAAGGAACGCGGAGGGGTGCGGCTGCTCCAGCAGGTGCTGCTCTGCCCAGTCACCGACGCCGGCTTCGACACCCCTTCGTACGAGGAGTTCGCCGACGGCTACTTCCTCGGCCGCGAGACCATGCGCTGGTTCTGGGACCAGTACCTGCCCGACGTACGACTCCGCAGCCAGGCCACCGCGTCACCGCTGCGGGCGTCCCTGGAGCAGCTCACCGGGCTTCCCCCGGCCCTGGTGGTCACCAGCGAGGCCGACGTGGTGCGCGACGAGGGCGAGGCGTACGCGGCGAAGCTCCGGGCTGCCGGCGTGGCCGTGGTGTCCATGCGCTACCACGGGACGGTCCACGGCTTCATGGTGCTCGATCCGCTGCGCGACACGGACGCCGCCCGCGCCGCCCTCGTCCAGGCACTCGACACCGTGCACGTCGCTCTGCACCGGCACCGCGGCTGAGGCCTCGGCTCCCGGGGCGTCGCTCATCCGGCGGGGAGTGTAGCCAGGAGCTTCTGCGCGGCCTTCAGCTCCTTGCCGTCGGCCGCTTCGCCGAGGGCGAGGAGCTGGCGCAGGCAGTAGCGGGCTTCCTCGGTCTCTCCCAGTTCGATCAGGGCCTCTCCCAGATGCAGGAGCTGTTCGGCCTCCCTGTGGGCGATGCCGATACGACTCGACTGGACCTGGGCGCTGCGAAAATGGTCAGCGGCCTCCCGCCACCGTCCCAGCGCGGCGCAGTCGAGACCGAGTGCCTGATTCGTGTGGGCACGGAGGACGTCGGCGACGTGCCCGCTCACCGGGCAGTTCGGCGCATCGAGGAAGGCGATGACGCGCTGGTGGTGGGTCAGGGCTTCCTCGGCACGGCCGAGCAGGCGCAGAGCGCCTCCGTACTGGCGCATGGCCTGGGGCCAGACTCCGTAGTATCCGGCGCTTTCCGACAGGTCGACGGCGGCGCGCGTTCGTTCCACGAGCGACTGGAGATCACCCAGTTCCCGGTACGCGCTCGCCGCAAGCACCAACGCCGAGGCCTGCTGGTGAACGTCCTGTGCGCGCCGGGCGTGTTCCAGCGCTTCGTCGGCCCGTTCGATGGCCTCACGGTGGCGTCGCTCGCAGGTGGTCAGGGCCCAAGCGTGGCAGTTGAGGTGAAAGGCCCGCATGTACGGGTCGTCCAGCGCGGTAGCGGCCTCGGCGGCCAAGTGGAAGACCTCGGGCCAGTGTCCCCAGTGGACCCACAGATCGCAGAACCACTCCATGGCATGGGCGGTCTCCGCGACCCGGGTGTGCTCACCCCGACGAGCGGCGCCGCGCAGCGCGGCCAGCCAGGAAGGGGCTTCGCTCTGAAGCCAGACGCGGGCCTCCTCGGCGCTCTCCAGTGACACCAGGCCCAGCCAGGAGGACGGCGGCGCCTCGTACCTGGGTTTGTACCAGCGGCCGGCGACGACAGCCGTCTCGAGGAGCCAGGTGCGCAACCGGTCCTCGGCCGCCTCCCGCTCGCCGGGCTCCTCCGCACGGGACAATCGGGCGCGGGCGAACAGCCTTAGCAGGTCGTGCAGTTGATAGCGCCCGGTGAAGGCGGCTTGCAGCAGCCCGGCCTCGACCAACTCCTCCATCACGTCCTCGGCCTCGAAGACGTCCGTCGCGGTCAGGGCGGCACCATAGGCAGCGGTCATGTCCGGCCCCGGCACAAGACTCAACAGCCGCAGCATCCGCGCGGCCTGGTCGGTCAGCTGTCGGTAGGACAGTTCGAAGGCCGCCTCGACCCGGACGTCGCCGGCGGCGAGCGCGCCCAGTCGGCGTTCTTCGTCGGCGAGGCGCCGGACCAGGTGGTCGACAGTCCATCCGGAGCGGACCGTCAACCAGTTGCCGGCGACTCGCAGGGCCAACGGCAGTCGCCCGCACAGCTCCGCCACCTGCGCCACAGCAGCGGCTTCCGCGTCCGCCCGTTCCTCGCCCAGGATCCGGCGCAGCAGCCCGACCGCCTCGTCCTGCGCCATCTCCGACAGCGTCAGGCGGCCGACATCCTCAAGCCCGGTCAACGGCCGCCGACTGGTGACCAGTACCAGACTCCTCCCGCCCGCAGGCAGCAGCGCACGGACCTGCGCCTCGTCGCGGGCGTTGTCCAGCACCACCAGACACCGGCGATCGCCCAACAGCGCCCTCAGCAGCCCCGCGCGGCCCTGTGGGTCTTCCTTCGCCAGCCGACGGTCCGACACGCCCAGGGCCTTGAGCAGCTTCAGCAGCGCCTCGTCCGTGTCCACGGGGCCGTCCACCCCGTGCAGGTCCACCACGAAACACCCGTCGGGGAACTCCGCCGCCAGATCCGCTGCCGCCTTCAGCGCCAGGGTCGTCTTCCCGCACCCCGGAGGACCCGAGACGACCCACACCGACACCTCCCCGCCGGTACGGGCCCGCTCCGCCACCTCGCGGAGCAGTGCCAGCTCCGGTCCGCGCCCCGTGAAGTCACCCACCGATCGGTGCGGCACGGCCGTCCCCGCCACCGCGACCGCGCGCGTCGAACGCGCCGCCCGCACCGTGGCCAGCAGCGCCTCCTGCTCCACGCCCGTGAGGCCGAGGCCCTCCGCCAGCGCCACCACCGTGCGCCGCTGCGGAACCCTGCTGCGCCCCCGCTCCATGTCGCCGATGGCCCGGACACTCACGCCCGACGCCTCGGCCAGCTCCTCCATCGTCAGACGGCCCCGCTGCCGCATACCACGCAGAACGGCCCCGAAGGACTCATCCCCGTCCACAACTCCTCTTTCCTCCCCGCCCCGAGGAAAGAATACGGTGTGTCCGTTCAGGCAAAGAGCCAGGCCAGCGGCGTGGAACGCCGTTCCGGGCCCACCCTTCGGGGTGGGCCCGGAACGGCCCCGGAACGGGCCTCGGTCAGTGGGCGGTGGACCGGACCGCGTCCTGGATGAGCTCGGCCACGGCCTTGGGCTGGGAGAGCATGACGAGGTGCGAGGAGTCGACCTCGACGACCGTCATGCCGGCCCGCTCGTAGCCGTGGCGCTCCACGTCGGGGTTGATGGTCCGGTCGGAGGTGGCGACCAGGCCCCACGAGGGCTTGCTCTTCCACGCCGCGACCGGTGCCTTCTCGCTGAAGGCCCGGGCGGCCAGGGGGCGCTGGGACACGGCGAGCACGGCGGCGAGCGCGGGGTCGACGTCCGCGGCGAACAGGGCGGGGAACCTGTCGACCGCCACCGAGACGTCGGTGCCGGTCTCGTCGGAGCCGGCCACGGGGAACGGGGTGTAGACGAGCGCGTCGGCGAGGCCGGAGTCGGGGAAGCGGCCCTGCAGCTCGCCCAGGCTCTCGCCCTCCTCAAGCGCGTAGCCCGCGAGGTAGACCAGCGCCCGGACGTTGTCCTCCGCGCCGGCGAGGGTGATGACGGCGCCGCCGTAGGAGTGCCCGACGAGGATCACGGGGCCGTCGACGGCGCGTACCACCGAGGCGACGTACGCGGCGTCGTCGACGAGGCTGCGGTTGGGCACCGCCGGAGCCACCACCTTCAGGTCGGCGGCGGTCAGTTCGGGGATGACGCGGGCGAAGCCTGAGGCGTCGGCGAAGGCGCCGTGGACGAGCACGACGGTGGGGCGGGCATGTCGGGGCATGGGGAACTCCTGGGTGTGTGGCCGGGATTGCCGGAGGCGGGGTCGTGGCGCTTCAGAGGCCGAACCGGGCGCGGCGGGTCTCGGGCACCAGCTCGGTGTACTCGGGATGCCTGCCGATCCACCCCCGGATGAAGGGGCAGTACGGCAGGACGCGCAGCCCGCGGGTCCGGGCGTCGTCGAGGGCGCCGCGGGCGAGCAGCCCGCCCAGGCCCTGACCGGCGAACCGGGGGTCGATCTCGGTGTGGATGAAGGCGATCTCGCCCTCCGAGAGGTGGTACTCGGCGAAGCCGGCGGTCTCGGTGCCGTCGTCGCCGGCGAGGATCTCGTACCGGGACTCCTCGGGCCGGTCCGTCACCTGCGGTTCCATGGGTGCTCCTGTGCGGTCGTGGTGCGACCGGGTCGGTGGGGTCGGTGCGGTCGGTGGGGCGCGGTCAGAGCGTGCGGCGCACGCCCGCCTGGCGTTCCAGGTTGCGGAGCTGGACGGTCAGGTCGCCTTCGACGGCGTGGTGGGCGGGGCCGCTGCGGCCGATCGGCAGGACCTCCTCGCTGCGCATGTCCTCCAGCATCAGGGCGAACGCCGTGTACATCGCGACGAGCGCCACCACGAGGCCGAGCGCACCGGACGTGCGCGTCAGCCATTCGGCGCCTGTGATGCCCCCGAGGCCGGTGGCCGCCCAGCGGGGCAGGGAGACCACCAGCACGAACCACAGCGCACGCTTGGGCCGGGTCACGGCGGTCATCAGCGCTCCGAAGCAGAGCAGTGCCAGGTTGAACACGCCGAGGACCTGAAGGCCGTCGGCCGCGCCGCTGAGCATGATGAGCGAGTAGGGCAGCCAGCTGCCGGCGAACACCGCCATCAGCGTCGCCGCGATCACGTCACGGGCCCCGAAGGCCAGGATGCTCACCAGGAGTTGGAGGGCGAAGGCCGGCAGCACCGTGAGGGCGACGGCGCCACGGGCCGCCTCGTCGAAGAGTCCGAGCTGCAGGCAGCCCGTCATCACGGAGGCGATGGCTATCGTGAAGAAGCCGAGCGGCATGGGCGAGGCGATGGGGCGCAGGGTGATCCGGGTCATCGACCGGAGGTCCGGTTCGAAGCGGCGTCCCTGGGGCGCGTCCGGCGGGGTGGCCTGGGCGCCGCCGTCGGCGGCGGGGGAGGCTGTGCTCATCGTGGGGATCTCTCTCAGTGCTCGAAGCAGGGGTCGACGAACGACGGCCGTGTGTCGGGAACGGCACCGCGCCCGACGCGCCACCGGCGGTGCTGCTCGGACTCGGCGACGGCCTCGGCCACGAGCGACGCCTGGCGGGCACCCCCCTGACCCGACTGGTATCCGCCGAAGTGGGCCACCGGGCTCCACTCCGGGCTGATCGGCGGAACGGCCTCGTCGAGTCCCTCGTACTCCGCGCTCGCGTAGACGATCCGGCCGCCGACGACCGTGAGCACGGACTCGATGTCGGGGATGGCGTCCTCGGGCACGGTCAGGAAGTCGTCGGACAGGATCGCGAGGTCGCCGTACCAGCCTTCCCGCAGGCTTCCCTTGGCGTCCTGCTCGCCGGTGAGCCGCGCTCCCCCACGGGTGTAGAGGTCGAGGGCGGTCTCCCGGTCGATCGGGTTCCCGGCCGGGGAGAGCGCGGTGCCGCCGACGGTCCTGCCGGTCACCAGCCAGTGGAGTGCGACCCAGGGGTTGTACGAGGAGACGCGGGTGGCGTCGGTTCCGGCGGCGACGGTCAGGCCCCGGTCGAGCATGGCGCGGACCGGCGGGGCGTGGGCGGCGGCCTCGGCACCGTACCGATCGCGGAAGGCGGTGCCCTGGAAGGACATCCGGTTCTGGACGGACAGGGCGCCGCCGAGGGCGGCGATCCGGTCCAGGCTGTCGGCCGAGACGGTCTCCGCGTGGTCGAAGAGCCAGCGGTTGCCACCGGGGAAGAGGCCTTCCGCCGCGAGCTTCTCGAAGACGGCCAGGTCGCGGCGGATCGTCTCGTCGTACGTGGCGTGGAGCCGGAAGCCCCAGCCGTTCTCCAGGAGGAGCCGGACGGCCTGCTCGAACTCGGGCTCGTACCCGCCGAGTTCGGGACGGGGTTCGGAGAAGTTCTCGAAGTCTGCGGCGGCCCAGGTCAGGTTCTCGCCCGCGCCGTTCAGCCGGAGCCACTCGTCCCCGTCCCCGGGCTTCACCATCTCGGTCCAGCGCTTCAGATCGGCGAGCTCCTGCCCGGCCGTCTGCGGGAAGAGGTGGTAGGCGATCCGCAGGGACAGCTCGCCCGACCGGGCGAGGTCGGCGACCGTGGCGTAGTCGTCGGGGAAGTTCTGGAACCCGCCCGCGGCGTCGACCGCCGAGGTCAGCCCGAAGCGGTTCAGTTCGCGCAGGAAGTGCCGCGTCGACGTCCGCTTGTCGGCCTCGTCGAGGGACGGCGCCTTGGCCAGGGTCGAGTACAGGATGAGCGCGCCCGGGGCGGCGAGGAGCACCCCGTTGGGTTCGCCGTCCCGGCCCCTGACGATCTGGCCGCCGCGCGGATCGGGGGTGTCGCGGGTGAATCCGGCGGCCTTGACGGCGGCCCGGTTCATCAGCGCCGACTGGTAGAGGTGCAGGACGAAGACGGGGGTGTCGGGGGCGGCGGCGTTCAGCTCGGCGACGGTCGGCATCCGGCGCTCGGCGAACTGTTCGGCGGTCCAGCCGCCGACGACGCGGATCCACTGCCCCTTGGGGGTGCGGCCGGCCTGGTCGCGCAGCATGGCGAGCGCGTGGCGCAGGCTGCGGACGCCGTCCCAGCGAAGCTCCAGGACGTAGTTCAGGCCGCCCCTGATGACGTGCAGGTGCGAGTCGTTCAGGCCGGGGACCACCCGGCGGCCGAGGGCGTCGACGACCTTCGTCCCCGGCCCGACGAGGTGGGCGAGGTCGTGGTCGTCGCCGAGGGCCGCGACCCGGCCGTCGCGGAGGGCGACGGCTCGGGCCTCGGGACGGTCCGGGTCTCCGGTGAACACCTTCGCGTTGCGGACGAGGAGGTCGGCCGGTACGGATTCCCGCCGCGGGGCGGGAACGAGGCCCGCCACGGGCATGCTCGTCGACGGCCCGGTCATGCGAGGGCCTTGCGCAGGGTGTCGGTGGCGAGACCGATGGCGAGTTCGGCGGCCTGCGTCTCGCGCAGCGCGTTCAGCATCACGAAGTCGTGGATGACTCCCTGGACGCGCAGGGCGGTGACGGGGACCCCGGCGGCGCGGAGCTTCGCCGCGTACGCCTCGCCCTCGTCGCGCAGGACGTCGGCCTCGGCGGTGATGACCAGGGCGGGCGGCAGGCCGGTGAGCTGCTCGGTGGTGGCGCGCAGCGGCGAGGCGGTGATCTGCGCGCGCTCGGCCTCCTCGGTCGTGTACTGGTCCCAGAACCACTTCATGGCGTCGCGGCGCAGGAAGTAGCCCTCGGCGAAGGCGTGGTATGAGTCGGTGTCGAAGCTCGCGTCGGTGACCGGGTAGAAGAGGACCTGGTGGGTCAGGCGGACGTCACCGCGCTGCTTGGCCATGAGGGTGAGGGCGGCGGTCATGTTCCCGCCGACGGAGTCGCCCGCGACGGCGATCCGGGTGCCGTCGAGGTCCTTGTGGTGTCCCTCGCGGGCGACCCACTGGGCGACGGTGTAGTTCTGCTCGATGGCGACGGGGTAGCGGGCCTCGGGCGAGAGGTCGTACTCGGGGAAGACGACGGCCGCCCCCGTACCGACGGCGAGTTCGCGGACGAGCCGGTCGTGGGTGTGGGCGTTGCCGAAGACCCAGCCGGCGCCGTGGATGTAGAGGACGACGGGGAGGAGACCGGTGGCGCCGCGCGGGCGGACGATCCGGGCACGGACGTCGCCGGTCGGGCCGCCGTGGACGGTGACCCACTCCTCGTCGACGGCGGGCAGGGGGACGCCTTCACCGTTCTGGACGTCGTCCACGGCCTTGCGGCCGTCGGCGACCGGGATCTGGTGGAGGAACGGCGGCTGGGCGGTGGCCTCGGCGAAGGCCCGGGCGGCGGGTTCGAGGGTCGGGGTGTTCGACATGGGGGTTCTCCTTCGTAGGACGTGCAGGGGCTCAGCGGGTGGCGCGCGCGGCGTCGAGGATCACGTCGGTGACCACGGCCGGGCGGGAGACGGGCACGGCGTGCGACGCGTCCACCTCGGTGGTGTGGGAGCCGGCGCGCCGGGCCATCCACCGCTCGGCGGCCGGCGGGATGTTCTTGTCGGCGGTGGCCACCAGGGCCCAGGAGGGGATCGTCTTCCACGCCGCTTCCCGGGCCTGTTCCTCCAGCGCGAAGGTGGACACGGGGCGCTGGGTCGCGGCCATGACCGCCGCGTCGGCGGCGGGGACGTCGGCGGCGAACTGGCGGTGGTACTTGCTCCGGGCGATGACGAGCTCGGTGCCGGTGCCCCCGCCGGGCAGCGGGTACGACTGTGGGTTCACCGCGTCGCCCAGGGTGGACCCGGGGAACTTCGCGGCCAGTCGGGCCGCGCTCTCGCCCTTGTCGGGGGTGAAGGCCGCGATGTAGACGAGGGCCTTCACCCGGCTGTCGCCCGCGGCGGCACCGCTGATGACGGCGCCGCCGTAGGAGTGGCCGACGAGGACGACGGGGCCGTCGACCGTGGCGAGCACGCTCCGGAGGTAGGCGGTGTCGTCGGAGAGGCCGCGCAACGGATTGGCGACCGCGATGACGGGGTATCCGGCGCGGCCCAGTCGCTTGATCGTGCCGTTCCAGCTGGAGGCGTCCGCGAACGCCCCGTGGACCAGGACGATGGTGGGCTTGGGCGCGTGCCGGTCGCTGCCGGCGGCGGGCGAGCCGCTCGCGGGGGTGGCGCCCATCAGCGAGGCCAGCGTCGCGGGCAGCGCGAGACCGAGGGCGAGGGTGCGCTTCGTGGTGAGCATGTGCGTTTCCTTGTCGGGTGGTGGAGCAGCGGGCGGGAGCGGCCTCAGAGGCCGTACGCCTCAAGCAGCCGCAGCCAGACCTCGCTGACCGTCGGGAAGGCGGGCACGGCGTGCCACAGACGCTCGAGCGGGACTTCGCCCACGATGGCGACGGTGGCCGTGTGGATGAGTTCGGTCGCCATCGGGCCGGTCAGCGTGCAGCCGACGACGACTCCCCGCGTCTCGTCGACGACGAGCTTGGCGTGGCCGCGATAACCGTCCGCGTGCAGCGCGGCTCCCGCGACGTCGTCGATGCGGTACTCCACCGCCCGTACCGCGATGCCCGCCTCGCGTGCGGAGCGCTCGGTGAGACCGACGCTCGCGACCTCGGGATGCGTGAAGACGGCCTGCGGGACGGCGAAACGGTCGGCCTCCGCGCTCCACGCCTGCCGGCCTCCGGTGACGGCGGGGCGGCCCGCGGCGCGCTCGGTGATCGCCGCCGCGCAGGCACGGGCCTGGTACTTGGCCATGTGGGTCAACGGCGCACGGCGGTTCACGTCGCCGACGGCGTAGAGCCAGTCACCGTCGAGGGCGGTGACCCGGCAGGTGTCGTCGACGGGAAGCCGGTCTCCGGCCGCCAGTCCGACGGTCTCCAGGCCGAGGCCGGCGGTGCGCGGGCGCCTGCCGACGGCGGCGAGCACCTCGTCGCAGGCGAGGGCGGCGCCGTCGTCGGTCTCCACGGTCACGGTACGGGTGGTCGCGTCACGGGCGACCCGGGTGGCCGAGACCCCGAAGCGGATCGTGACGCCCGAGCCGGTCAGACCACGGGTGACCTCTTCTCCGGCACACGGCTCCCAGCCGGTGAGGAGGGCCTGGTCGCGGACGAGCAGGGTGACGGAGGAGCCGAGCGAGCGCCACGCGGTGGCCATCTCGCAGGCCACCACTCCCCCGCCGATGACGACGAGCCGCTCGGGCACCGCGTCGGCGGTGGTGGCCTGCCGGCTGGTCCACGCGCCGATGCGGTCGAGCCCTTCGACCGGCGGCAGCACGGGTTCCGTGCCGGGGCTGAGGACGACCGCGAGCCCGGCCCTCAGGGTGCGGACCGTGCTGTCGGCCCCGGTCACGTCCACCCTGCGCTCTCCGGCGAGCCGGCCGTGCCCCCGTACGAGGGCGATGCCGGCTCCGTGCAGCCAGTCGGCCTGACCGGTGTCGTCGCCGCGAGCGGTGAAGCGGTCGCGGCGGGCCAGGACGTGCGCCGGGTCGACGGCCGCCGTGACCGTCTGCCGGGCCCCCTCGACCGACCGCGCGGCCGCGCGGGCCGCGCCGGGACGCAGGAGCGCCTTGCTCGGCACGCACGCGCGGTAGGAGCACTCGCCGCCGACCTCCTCGGCCTCGACGACGACGGCGGTCAGTCCGGAGCGGACGACCCGGTCGGCGACGACCTCGCCGGCCGGACCGGCGCCGACCACGACGACGTCGTACGTGTCCATCAGCCGTGCACCAGCGGGGTGTCCACGAGGTGCTCGGCCAGGAACCAGACCTGCGCCTCGCCGGTACGGATGACGTCGGAGACGAGCAGGTCGGTGCTGCCCTCGTCGCCCTCCTTCGCAAGCCGGGCGGCGGCGTCCCGGGCGTCGATCAGGATCCGCTCGTGCGCGTCGAGGAGCCTCGACAGCATGACGGGCACCTCCTCGACGCCGTCCGGCGGCCGGGGGATCGCCGTCAGCTCCGCGACGTGGCGCGGGTCCCCGACGGCGACGCCGCCAAGGCTCTGGACCCGCTCGGCCAGCGCGTCCACGATGGCCAGCTGGGCCTCCGCGTGCTTGTCCAGCATCAGGTGGAGCGAGTAGAAGGTCGCCCCGCGCATGAGCCAGTGGTGCTTCTTGTAGAGGGCGTAGAGGATCTGCGTGTCGGCGAGGACGCGGTTGAGCCGCTGGCAGGCGTACATGCGGGTGTCGTGACCGAGGCCGATCGGCAGTTGCTTGAGCGTGCCGAACGTCTGGGTCTCGGCGCCCTTCTGGTGCAGCAGCGGCTGGCCGCCGCCTCGCGTGGGTGTGGTGGTGTCCATCGAGTGCTCCTGGTCCACTGGTCGGGAAGAGAAGGGGAGGGCCCGGCGCCCGATCGGGGTGCCCGGCCGCCCGGTCGGGGGTGCTCGGGCGGCCGGACGAGGTGCTCGGGCGGCCGGACCCGGTCTGCGCGGCTCGCGCTCAGCGCTCGCCGGGAGCGGCGGTCCGGTGCAGGACGAGCCGGGTGAGCAGCCCGCTGCCGAGACCGGCCACGAGCGCGAGCGCGGCCCACCACAACGGGTACGGCGTGAGGCCGAGGACCGCGTCGAGGGACCAGGCACCGGGTCCGGTGGCGGCGAGGGCGGCGGAGGTGCCGATGAGGACGAGCGGGTACTCGTATCCGTCGTTCTGCACCCAGAGCCCGTGGGGCCGTTTCACGGTGAGGGCGACCGTCATGACCCCGATGGCCCCGGTCGCGGCGAGCGGGGTCAGGAGGCCGGCGGCGAGCAGCAGACCCGAGCCGATCTGGCCTCCGCCCGCGGCCAGTGCGGTGAGGGCACCGCCGCGGAAGCCGTCGGCGCGGAACTCCTCCGTGCCGCCCTGAAGTCCCTTGCCGCCCAGGTGTGAACTGACCTTCTGCACGCCGTGCCCGGCGACGAGCAGTCCCACCAGCAGACGCAGGATCAGAATGCCGGTGTCCACCGAGGTCAGCCGGCCGCGTGCGCGCCGATGACGCTCTGCGCGTACACGACGCCCAGGCCGTACGCGCCCGCGTGGGCCTTGACGATCTCCATGACCGCGCCGTACGTCTCCTGGCGCGCCCAGTCCCGCTGCAGCTCCAGGAGGACCTGCACCCAGGTCACCGGGACCGCGCCGGCGGCCACCATCCGCTGCAGCGCGTGCTCGTGGGCGGCCGGGGTGACGCCGCCGGAGGCGTCGGCGACGACGTACACCTCGTATCCCTGCCCAAGGGCGGAGAGCGCGGGCAGCACCAGGCAGACCTCGGTCCACAGGCCCGACAGGACGATCTTCTTGCGCCCGGTCGCCTTGACCGCCGCCACGAGCGCCTCGTCCTCCCAGGCGTTCATGGTCGTGCGGTCGATGACCTCGTGCTTCGGGAAGACCTCGGCGAGCTGCGGCAGCAGGGGCCCGGAGAACGACTCGGCGGCGACCGTGGTCAGGACGACCGGTACGTCGAACGCCTTCGCCGCCTTGGCGAGACCCACGGTGTTGTTGATGATCGCGGCGCGGTCGCCGCTCCCGGTGCCGAAGAACATCTGCGGCTGGTGGTCCACGAAGAGCATGACCGAGTTGTCGGGCGTGAGGAGGTCCACGCTGGGGGCGGCCTGCACCTTGGTGATGTCGAACATGAGGGGTCCTCTCCAAGCAGTCGGTACGGTGCCGTACGCGTTCCGCGGCTCGGCACACCCGAAAACTAAGACCGGCCCGACCGACCGACTTTCCTCTCCGTGCCCAGGAGTTGGCACGACAGCGCACCACGTCGAGCACCCGCGGATCCTCCGGACGGCGAGGACCGGCGCCGGACGCGCGGGACGAGGGCCGCTCTCCCGTCACCCCGCGCCGTCGACGAGCGCCTGCGTACGGCTCGGCGGCGGCCCGCTCGCCCGCGAAGGTGATGGTGTCCGGCTCGCGGCGGAACTCGCCCGTGAAGACCCGGTCCCCGTGGTCGGCACGGTGGCGCGCCCAGGTCTCGGCGAGCTTCGCGCCGTACGAGGACAGGTCGGCGCCCTCGACGCCGTACAACTGCTGGGACTTCTCGAGGAAGCTCTGCTCGTAGGCGGCGCGCCGGGACGGGTCGAGGAGGTAGCGGCTCTCGTCGGCGTTCGCGTCATGGGCGACGGCGCGGGCACGGGAGCTCCTGGTACCGGGCGAAGTCCTCGGTGAGGGTCTCCACGGCCGGCTCGTCCTTCGCGTCGCCCTCCACCGCGACGGCGACCGCCACGTTCAGCACGTAGTCCAGGACCAGGGACGCGGCGGCCACCAGGCTGGTGCGGCGGCCGAGGTGGGTCCTGGCCACGGCGTAGGAGCCGCCGCCGTCCGGGAAGGCCGCGATGACCTGCCGGTACGAGGCGACCAGGACGGCCAGGAGCCCGGCGATGGCCAGGGTCACCGGAACCGTGAAGCCGAGTCCGTATCCGCCTGCAGCCGCAAGGACGAGCACGACGGCCTCGGGCCCGTACGCCACCGAGGCCATCGCGTCGAGCGACAGCGCGGCGAGTCCGGTGACGGCCGTCAGCTTGTGCCGTGCGCCGGTATCAGGAGGCTCTTCGGCGCAGGCTACGGCGTCCTTCTCAGTGGTCGGAGCGGTCATGTGGGCGGACTCCTTCGGTGCTCGTGTCGGCTCAGCGTGAGCCCGGTCGGGACGGCCTCCGACGTTCCTGGCGGGTTCTTTACGCCCGGATGCCCTCTCTTCACGCGTTCCTGGCTCGCGTCGACGGCGGAGAAGCGCCCGATCGGCCCGCGGGGAGGCAGACGCACGAGCAAGAAGGAGGGTGACCCGTCACTTCAGGAGGGTGCGCCGGTGGACGGCCGGTTCGACGATCTCCTCCTCCGACGCGCCGACCGGCCGTGCGGCCGCCCGTGGGGGCGTCGGCGTGCCCCGTCGCGCCCGCTGGACGGTCCTGGGTCCTGCCGGGCCAGGCGTCCCCCCGGCATCCCGCGAGTATTGCCTTCGCCGTCATTCATTGCAACGCGCCGTTGCATTCGAACTCAGCGTCATTGCATCAATTCTCCACCTCTCACCTGCAAAAACACGCTCGACTGATTGACGCGACCATGAACGCAACGTAGCTTTCGAGTAATCCCGAACACGTCATATCGCGAGACGAGGACAAGTCATGAGCGACTCCCTCCACACCGTCACGACGCTGCCGACGGAGCGCCGGTCCGGCTGCCCCTTCGACCCGCCCGCCGAGCTGATCGACGCCCGCCGGCACGGCCCCATCAGCCACTGCACCCACCCCGGCGGCAAACCCGGCCGACTGATCACCGGATACGACATGGTGCGAGCGGTCCTGGCCGACCCTCGGTTCAGCTCGCGCAAGGACCTCATGAACGTCGTCGACTTCCAGCTCCCCCCGGCACCGCCCGGCGAGTTCCTCCTCATGGACGAGCCCGAGCACAGCCGCTACCGCAAGCCCCTGGTCGGCAAGTTCACCGTGCGGCGGATGCGGATGCTCACCGAACGGATCGAGCAGATCACCGCCGACTGCCTGGACGCCATGGAGGAGACCGGGCCGCCGGCGGACCTGGTGACCGCGTTCGCCAAGCCCATCCCCACCATCGTCATCTGCGAGATCCTGGGCGTGCCCTACGCGGACCGGGCGTCCTTCCAGGAGCAGATCGACACGTTCATGGGCGGAGAGGTCGGCGACGAGGAGCTGATCGCCGCCTACACCGCGACCCAGGAATACCTCGCGCAGCTGGTGGCGGCCAAGCGCGCCCACCCCACCGACGACATCCTCAGCGAACTCACCGACAGCGACCTGACCGACGAGGAGCTGAGGGGGATCAGCCTCATCCTCCTGGCGGCCGGATTCGACACCACCGCGAACATGCTGTCCCTCGGCACCTTCGCCCTGCTGCAGAACCCGGACCAACTGGCCGCGCTGCGCGCCGATCCCGCGCTCACCGACGGGGCCGTGGAGGAACTGCTGCGGTATCTGAGCGTCGCCAAGACCTTCCACCGGACGGCGCTGGAAGACGTCGAGCTGGACGGCCACACCATCGAGGCCGGCACGACGGTCCTCCTCTCGTACAGCACCGCCAACCGCGACCCCGACCGCTTCGCCGACCCCCACACGCTCGACCTCGGCAGGCAGGCCGCCGGACACCTGGCCTTCAGCCACGGCATCCACCAGTGCCTCGGGCAGCAGCTGGCCCGGGTCGAAATGCGGGTCGCCTTCCGCGCGTTGGTCGACCGCTTCCCCACCCTGCGCCTGGCCGTACCGGCCGAGGAGGTCCCCCTGCGCCCGGAGAGCGCGGACATCTACGGAGTGAAGAGCCTCCCGGTCACCTGGGACACCGAATGAGCGCGCCCCGCCTGAGCGTCGACCGCGAGCGCTGCATCGGCGCCGGCATGTGCGCCATGACCGCCCCCGACGTCTTCGACCAGGACCCCGACGACGGCCTCGTGCTCCTCCTGCACACCGAACCGCCCGCCGCCCACCGCGCGGCCGCCCGGATGGCCGCCGGACTCTGCCCCTCCGGGACGATCACCCTCCACGAGCCGGCGCCCGACGGCACCTAGGGTCCGTCCGACCCTGATCCGCCGGACAGGCCCTGGCCTCCCGGCACAGGGCCGACCGAGCCCCCTACGCGGGCACGGCGCTCTCCGCACACCTCAGGTGCCCCATCGTCGTCGCCGGTTGACG
>NZ_MWIG01000550.1:0-1216 GCF_002156145.1 Streptomyces sp. NRRL B-24572
AGACGTCGTCTCATTTGGCAGGCTGAGTAGTCTGCGCTGTGTGGTGATGGTCGAGCGTTTGGTGCCGGACGAGCTGTGGGAGCTGTTCCAGCGGGTGGTCCCGCCCGCTCCGAACCGACCACAGGGCGGCGGCCGACGTCGGTACGGGGACCGCGAAGTGCTGGCCGCGATCATCTTCGTGGCCACGACAGGCTGCACCTGGCGGCAGCTGCCGCCGGTCTTCGGCCCGTCGGGACCAACCGCACACCGCCGCTTCACCGAGTGGAGTACCGCCCGGGTCTGGGCCAAGTTGCACCGTGTCATCCTCGACGAACTGGGTGCTCGCGGCGGCCTGGACTGGTCGCGCTGCGCGATCGACTCGGTGAACATGCGGGCCCTGAAAGGGGGGACCTGACAGGTCCGAATCCTGTCGACCGGGGCAAGAAAGGCTCGAAGATCCACTTGATCACCGAGCGGACCGGTCTGCCCATCTCCGTCGGGATCTCCGGCGCGAACCTCCACGACAGCCAGGCACTTGAGCCGCTGGTCCGCGGCATCCCTCCGATCCGGTCCCGCCGCGGCCCTCGCCGGCGACGGCCCGCCAAGCTCCACGCGGACAAGGGCTACGACTACGACCACCTGCGCCGATGGCTCCGCTCGCGCGGCATCCAGCACCGCATCGCCCGCAGAGGCGTCGAATCCTCCACACGGCTGGGCCGGCATCGCTGGACGATCGAGCGCACGATGTCCTGGCTGGGCGGCTGCCGCCGCCTGCACCGCCGCTACGAGCGCAAGGCCGAACACTTCCTGGCCTTCATCGCCATCGCCTGCACCCTCATCTGCTACCGCCGTCTGAAAGCATGACCATCGGCCTACACAAAGGCTGCGGCAACATGGTGCAGGTGAGCGAATCATCTGAGCAGGTACATGCGGCCCAACTCTGGCACGAACACCTCCATGCGCCCTTCCCCGCCAGCCAGCGAGGTGTCGAGTTCGGGGATACAGACATGGTGTTGCTCGATGCGGAGACCGCCGGTTGCGTTCTTACGTGGCTGAACAACGGCGGGGTTCTGGACCCGGAGCGCACCCGCATCCTGGAAGGCTGCATCGAGGACCTGGACCGAGTCATCCCTCAGATCACCGAACCTGCAGGAACCCAGTACTACGAGCGCCTGCGTCAGCTCGCCCTACTCGTGGCAAGGACTCTCTCCAGCACCAAATGAGACGACGTCTTAGT
>NZ_MWIG01000551.1:0-5587 GCF_002156145.1 Streptomyces sp. NRRL B-24572
GGAGGTTCAGGGCGGGCCGGGCCGGGGCCGACCGGAAGAGGTCGTTCATCGGTATGCCGTCCGTGTGCCGGCGGGGGCGGACGGGCAGGGGCCGCTTCTGTGGCTCGGTCATGAGGCCCTTCCGGCCGCACCTGAGGTGACGGCTCGTCGGATGATCTTCACGCATCATGATCACAGGGGTGAATGTCCGGAATGCCGCGACGAAAGTCCCGAATGCCCGGGCCTTTGGTCCCCTGGCCGAGGCTTCACCGAGGGCCGTTGTCAGTGGTGGCCCCTACCGTTTTCAGCATGACGACGACGACCTATCTGGAGCTGTCGCAGGACGGCGGCGGTGCCCACAAGTTCTACGAAGTGACCGTCGAGGACCTCACGGTGTCGGTCCGTTACGGCCGGATCGGCGCGGACGGCCAGACCCAGCGCTCCACGTTCCCGACGGCGGCGAAGGCCCAGGCCGCGGCGGCGAAGAAGATCGGCGAGAAGGTCCGCAAGGGGTACGCCCCCGCCGTCCGGGGACAGCGCGCCGCGCGCCCCGTGACGCGCCGCGAGGTCACTTCCGCGCCCTCCACCGCGCGTGCCGTCGCCCCCGTCCTGTGGCGCTTCCGGACCGGCTCGGCCGCCTTCGGGATCCACGTCGACGAGGAGCGCTGCTGGGTGGGCAACCAGGCGGGGGACGTCTTCACGCTCGACCGCGCCGGCGAGGTGCAGGCCAGATTCAGCCTGCCGGACGGCGTCAAGTGCCTGGTCGCCGACGACTTCTGGATCTACGCGGGCTGCGACGACGGCAAGGTGTACGACCTGTCGTCCAAGCTCCCCTTCGCCGCGTACGACATCGCCACCGACGTCGACATCTTCTGGCTCGACATCCACGAGGGCGTCCTGCACGTCGCCGACCGCTCCGGCCGGCTCACCGTCATCGACCACGAGGACGAGCACCAGTGGGCGCGCGGCGGCCAGGGCGAGCACGCCTGGATGGTCCGCGCCGACGGCGACGCCGTCTACTACGGGGACACGCGGGGCGTCGCCGCCCACGCGCCGGACGGCGGCGGCGAGCTGTGGCACACCGCGACCGAGGGCGCGGTCCTCTTCGGCTGGCAGGAGGACACCTCGGTCTACGCGGGCACGTCCCGCAAGAAGGTGCTGCGGCTCGCGAAGAAGGACGGGCGCGTGGAGGCGGTGTACGCCTGCGACAGCCCGGTGTACTCCTGCGCCACCTCGCCCGGCGGCCGGTTCGTCTTCGCCGCCGACTCGGCCTCCTCCGTCTACTGCTTCGCGGAGGACGGCACCCGGCTGTGGAAGCTCGGTACGGGCGGCGGTTCGGCGCTCTCCATGCAGTACCGGGACGAGCGGCTCTACCTGGTGACCACGGACGGTTCGCTGGTCTGCGTGGACGCGAGCGAGGCGGCGATCGAGGCCGCCGAGCAGGGCACGGTCCCGGTCGCGCGGGACGTCAAGCTCGCCGCCGCCCTGCCGGTGTACGAGCCGGCGACGACCGTCACCGCGGTGACCGCCGTGAGCGACGCGCCGGCCGGCTCGGTGGTCGTGGAGTGCGTGACCGAGGGGGGCAGGACCCGGGTGCGGGTCGTCTCGCAGGGGTACGACTCCGGGTGGAACGTGCAGTTCCCGCGGGCGATCCGGGAGCCCGGCGCGCGGTACGTGGTGGATGCCCTGCATCCGGCGGCGGGCGGGTTCTACCGGGTGCGCGGCGACATCCGGCGGCTGCTGTGACGAGCGGCGCGGGGGGTGGCGCGGGGGTGTTCGAGGCGGCTACGGGGGACGGGCCGCCGATGCCCCCGGCCGAGGCCGAGCAGCGGTCGCGGGAGATCCGCGCGGCCGTCGACGGGCTGCTCCAGATCAGGCGGCTGACCCTGCGCCAGGGCGGCGACCCGAGGACCGCTCCCGCCGACTGGGAGCGCCGGCAGCCGGTCCGCGCGGTGGCCCTCGCCCTGGAGGCCGGCGGGATCACGCCCTCGTCGACGGACGCCTCCGGAGCGCGGCTCTCCACCGGCTACCGGGTCACGGCGGGGGAGCGGCCCGGCACCGCCGTGGTGGAGTGGCTCGGCCCGCCGGGCGCGGGCGCCGCCCAGGACGAGGCGGCGGCCCTGGGCGCATGCGTCCCCGCGCTCGAACGGCTCGGCTGGGACGCCCTCCTCTACAAGGGGCCGCGCGGGCGCCGCTTCCTGGAGGTGGAGCCGATGCCCCGGTGAGACGTGGCCGTCAGGCGGTCGAGGTCGTCAGGCGGTCGAGCTCGTCAAGCGATCGAGGCGGAGACGATCGCCGAGACCGCGATGTTGCAGGAGGCCGTCACCCAGACCGCCGGGTGCGGTTCGGGGTCGACGAGCGTGGCGCCGAGCTTCCCCGGCGTGACCAGGTCGACGACGAGAAAGGCCACGGCCATCATCACCAGGCCGAGGAGGCCGAACGCGGCCGTGGAGACGAGCCCCTTGCCGAAGTGGTCGTACGTCGTCCAGATCGAGGTGAACACGATGCCGCCGATGCCGAGGAGCGCCGAGCTCAGCAGGATCGCGGCGTTGCGGTTGCGGTCCTCCCAGATCTGGCGCCCGAGCTTGCCGGGGGTCAGCAGGTCCACGAGCACGATGCCGAGGATCAGCAGAACCACGCCGAGCGCGCCGTAGGCGCCGGCCCGGCCGAGGCCGTTGACGATGTCGCTCATGAAGTGCCGGCTCCGAACGTGGTGATCACGGGGGATCGGTGGTCAAGGACCGGCAAAATGTAGCGCACGGGTGAACGAAGCCCGCCGCCCGCCCGGAGGACGGGCGGACGGCGGGCGGAGGCGGTGAGGACCCGCTAGGCGCCCGGCGGAAGGTCCTTGGCACGGGAGCGGACCATGAAGGCCGTGATGACCTCGACCACGCCGACGACAAGGAGCCAGATGCCGCCGAGAACCGTGAGCACCGTGGCCGACTCCAGCGGGGACACGATCAGCACGATTCCGGCGAGCGCGCTGACGATGCCGAGGAAGATCTGCCAGCCGCGCGCCGGCATCGCCGGGTCGGAGGCGGCCGCCACGGTCTGGGTGATGCCGCGGAAGAGCCAGCCGATCCCGATCCACAGCGCGAGCAGCAGGGTCGACTGCGTCGCGCCCCGGAAGCAGAACAGGCCGAGCAGGATCGACAGCGCGCCACTGATGAAGGCCATGACCCGCAGTGCCGTGGTGGCGTGCGTGCCGAAGGCGGCGACCAGTTGCATCACACCGCTGAGCAGCAGGTACAGGCCGAAGAGCACCCCCACCACCCGCAGGGTGGCCTCCGGCCAGGCCAGCACCATGACGCCGAGGACCAGGGAGACGAGCCCGGCGACGAGCAGGGCCTGCCAGGCGAAGCCCGCGAGGATTCCCAGGGGCCCGGGTGGCACGTCCCCTCGTGTGGAGCGGCCGCCGTAGGGATCTTCATGAGTCTGTGTCATGGAACCGCACCGGTCCTTTCGTTGCGGGTGGGGGTGGGGTCAGAGGGGTGTGGCGTACGAGCTCAGGAAGAGCGCCTCGGCCAGCGCCATGTGCTCGATCTCGGAGGGATCCACGCTCTCGTTCGGCGCGTGGATGAGACAGCCCGGCTCCTCGACGCCGATCAGGGCGATCTCCGCCTCCGGGAAGTGCGCGGCGAGCACGTTGCACAGCGGGATCGATCCGCCCTGCCCCGACTGGACCATGTCCCTTCCGTACGCCTCGCGGAGCGCCGCCCCCAGGGCCCGGTAGGCGGGCCCGTCGGTGCGGGCACGGAACGGCTGGCCGGCGCTCTCCGCCTCCACCTCCACCCGGGCGCCCCACGGGGCGGCCGAGGTCAGATGGTCGGTGAGGGCGCCCAGCGCCTTGTCCGCGTCGATCCCCGGCGGCACCCGCAGGCTGACCCTGGCCCGTACCTTCGCCTGGATCGCGGCCGAGGAGCCCACCACCGGCGGGCAGTCGATGCCGAGGACGGTGACGGCGGGCCGGGCCCACAGCTCGTCGGCGACCGAACCCGTGCCGACGAGGGACACCCCGTCGAGGACGCCCGCGTCGGTGCGGAACTGCTCGGCCGGGTAGTCCACCCCGTCCCAGGCGCCGTCGCCGGGAAGCCCCTTGATCGCGGTGTTGCCGTGCTCGTCGCGGAGGCTGTCGAGGAGCCGTACGAGCGCGGCCAGCGCGTCGGGCGCCGGGCCGCCGAACATCCCCGAGTGCATCTCGCCCTTGAGGGTGGAGACCGTCACGACGACGTTGGTGAGCCCGCGCAGCGAGGTGGTGGCGGTGGGCAGGCCGAGCGCGAAGTTGCCGGTGTCGCAGACCAACAGGGTGTCGGCGGCGAACAGTTCGGGCTGCAGCGGCACGAGCTGCTCCAGGCCGCCCGTCCCCTGCTCCTCCGAACCCTCCGCCACGAACTTGATGTTCACGGGGAAGCCCCGGCCCTCCGGCCCGCCGAGCGCGCGCAGCGCCGTCAGGTGCATCGCGATGTTGCCCTTGCAGTCGGCGGCGCCGCGCCCGTACCAGCGCCCGTCCCGTTCGGTCAGCTCGAAGGGCGGGGTCAGCCAGGCGGCGTCGTCGAGGGGCGGCTGCACGTCGTAGTGGCAGTAGAGCAGCACCGTCGGCGCCCCTTCGGGACCCGGCGCGTGCCCCACCACCGCGTCCGTGCCGTCCGGGGTCGTCACCCGGCGCATGTCCCGCAGCCCGGCCTCCGTGAAGGCCTGTACGAGGAAGTCGGCGGTCTTCGCGCACTCCTCGGGCGGGAACTGGCGCGGGTCGGCGACCGAGCGCATCGCCACCAGCGCGGTGAGGTCCTCCTTCGCCCGGGGCATCAGCGCCCGGACCTTCTCCCGCAGGGCTGCGGTCTCGGTGGACTCGGCGGACATGCGTACCCACTTCCCTCGGGAACGAAAAGCCCACTCAGTCAAGCAACGATGGGCAATCGCCGCAAAACATGACTCAAGTGGGCTATTCGAAGTGCTGCTCGGAAGGCGCCGAGGAGTGGACGGGACGAGAGTGGGCGGCGTACGCGTCCGCCTCCCGCACCTGGAGAACCCTCATGGTCCCTCTCAACCGACGCGATCTCGGGCTGCTCGTGCTGAGGGTCGGCACCGGCGCCGTGCTCGCCGCGCACGGCACGCAGAAGCTCTTCGGCTGGTTCGGCGGGGGCGGTCTGGAGGGCACCACCAAGGCGATGGAGGCCATGGGCTTCCACCCGGGCCGCGAGAGCGCGATCGCCGCGGGGCTCGGCGAGGCGGGCGGCGGAGCGCTCCTCGCCCTCGGCTTCGCCACTCCGGCCGCCGGTGCCGCCGCGGCCGGCGCCATGGCGGGAGCCGTCGCCGTCCACGCCCCGGCCGGCTTCTTCGCCATGGCCGGTGGCTACGAGTACCCGGCCTTCCTCGGCTTCACCGCCGCCGCGATCGGCATCACCGGCGCCGGACGGTACTCCCTCGACCACGCCACCGGACACGTCCTCGACCGCCCCTGGGTGGTGGCCACCGCCCTCATCGGCACCGCGCTCGCCACGGCGGCCGTGCTGACCCGCCGGGCCGAGGAGCAGGCGGCGGAGTCCGAGACCCCGGAGCCGGCCTGATCCCGCCCGCCCCGGGACCGGGGTACCCGCACACGCCCGTC
>NZ_MWIG01000552.1:0-13762 GCF_002156145.1 Streptomyces sp. NRRL B-24572
CGGCGCTCGGCGTCGAGCACCGGGAAGCGGGAGAACCCGGTCCGCGCGGACAGTGCCTCCAGCTCCTCGGGAGTGGTGCCGACCTGTGCGTACACCACCTTCTCCGCCGGCATCACGACGTCCCGCACGGGACGCCGGCCCAGTTCGAGGGCGTCGCGGAGCCGCTCGGCGGCCCGGCCGTCCAGGAGACCCGCGTCGCCCGCGTCGGTGACCATGCGCGCCAGCTCGTCGTCCGAGAAGGTCGCCGAGACCTCGTTCTTGACCTCCACCCGCAACAGCTTGAGCAGGGTGTTGGCGAAGGCGTTGATCGCGAAGATCACCGGACGCAGCGCCCGCGCGAGCGTCACCAGGGGAGGCCCGAGCAGCAGCGCGGAGCGCGTCGGATCGGCCAGCGCGATGTTCTTCGGCACCATCTCGCCGAGCAGCATGTGCAGGTACGTCGCCAGGGCCAGCGCGATCACGAACGAGATCGTGGCGGCCACGCCGTGCGGCACGCCGACCGCGTCGAAGACCGGTTCGAGCAGGTGTTCGATGGCCGGTTCGGCGACGATGCCGAGGACCAGGGTGCAGAGCGTGATGCCGAGCTGCGCCGCCGCGAGCATCGCGGAGACGTGCTCCAGGCCCCAGATGACGCTGCGCGCCCGCCGGTTCCCGGAGTCGGCCAGGGGTTCGATCTGGCTGCGGCGGACCGAGATCAGGGCGAACTCGGCGCCGACGAAGAAGGCGTTGACGACCAGCGTGAGCAGACCGATCAACAGCTGGACCGCGATCATCGGCCGGCCTCCCCGGACTCGTCCGTGTCATGCGGGGCGGGGCGCGCGGGGGCGTGCAGGAGTACGTGCGCGGCGCGCCGGCCGGAGGCGTCGACGACGTCGAGCCGCCAGCCGGCGAGCTCCACGCTGTCGCCCGAGGCGGGGATGCGGCCGAGCTCGGTCGCGAGGACGCCCGCGAGCGTCTCGTACGGGCCGTCCGGCACCCGCAGGCCGATCGCGGCCAGCTGGTCCGTACGGGCGGCGCCGTCGGCGGACCACAGCTCGCGCCCGTCCGCGTCCTCGCCGGCCCGTGCCAGGTCCGGCGTCTCGTGCGGGTCGTGCTCGTCGCGCACCTCGCCGACGACCTCCTCGACGATGTCCTCCAGGGTGGCGACCCCGGCCGTGCCGCCGTACTCGTCGATGACGACGGCCATCGTCTGTCTGCCCGACAGGCGGTCGAGCAGCCGGTCCACGGTGAGCGTCTCGGGGACGAGCAGCGGTTCGCGGAGCATCTCGCCGATCCGGCGGCGGGGCCGCTCCTCGGCCGGTATCGCGAGCACGTCCTTGATGTGGGCGATGCCGACGACCGCGTCGAGGCTGCCCCGGTAGACGGGGAAGCGGGACAGGCCGGTCGCGCGGGTCGCGTTGGCGACGTCCTCGGCGGTGGCCTGCACCTCCAGGGCGGTGACCTGCACGCGGGGCGTCATCACGTTCTCCGCGGTCAGCTCCGCCAGGTTGAGGGTACGGACGAACAGCTCGGCCGTGTCCGCCTCCAGGGCGCCCTCCTTCGCGGAGTGCCGGGCGAGCGCCACCAGCTCCTGCGGGGAGCGCGCGGAGGCGAGCTCCTCGGTCGGCTCCAGGCCGAGGCGGCGCAGGATCCGGTTCGCCGTGTTGTTGAGATGGCTGATGAACGGCTTGAAGGCGGCCGTGAACACGCGCTGCGGGGTGCCCACCACCTTCGCGACGGCGAGCGGCGAGGAGATCGCCCAGTTCTTGGGGACGAGCTCGCCGACGACCATCAGGACGACGGTGGACAGGGCGGTGCCCAGGGCGAGGGCGACCGAGGAGGCCGCCGAGGACGAGAGTCCCATCGACTCCAGGGGGCCGCTGATCAGCTTGGCGATCGAGGGCTCGGAGAGCATGCCGACGACCAGGTTGGTCACGGTGATGCCCAGCTGGGCGCCGGAGAGCTGGAAGGTGAGGGAGCGGACGGCCTTGAGCGCGCCCGCCGCCCCCCGCTCGCCGCGCTCCACGGCCGCTTCGAGCTCGCCGCGCTCGACCGTGGTCAGCGAGAACTCGGCCGCGACGAACGCGCCGCACGCGAGAGCGAGCAGCAGCGCCACCACGAGCAGAAGCACTTCGGTCATCGGTTCACCTCCGTCCCATGATCAGTCAGCGGGAGAGGGATCGCTCGATGTCGATGGTCGGAACCAGCGCTACTGGGAGGCTCGCCCATGGGTGGACGCTCACACCTTTCGGTCGTCGGGACGAGACACCATGGTAAAGGGTCGGCAAAGTGGCGTGATGGTCGCCCCGTACTCACGCGGGGAACGGCTTCACCCACCGGCGCCACTGCTCCTGCCGCTCGTACCCCGCGGCCCCCCACGCGGCGTGCGCCGTCTCGTTCGCCACCAGGACCATCGCGTCCGCACGACGTCCGCCGAGCGAGGCGAAACGGTCCTCCGCCGCGCGCAGGAGCGCGGTCGAGATGCCCTGCCGACGGTGCGAGGGCAGCACCGCGAGCCGGTAGAGCGAGGCCCGCCAGCCGTCCCAGCCGGCGATCACGGATCCCACGATCCGCCCGTCGGGCAGCGTGGCCAGGAGCAGCGCCTCCGGATCGCGCTCCAGGAGCCGGGTCACCCCGTGCACGTCGTCGGAGATGGAGGTGCCCTCGGCGGCCTCCCGCCAGAAGGCGAGGACGGCCTCTGCCTCGTCGGTCACGGCGGCGCGAATCTTCACATCGATCATGGCCGAATCCCATCAGGCGACACGGCGACCGTGCCAGGGGTTTACCGCCGGGCCGTGCCCAGGACGCAGGGGGAGGACGGCAGCCGCGGACCTTGCTCCGGTACGTCGAAGGAGCGGTACGAGACGAGGCCGAAGCCCGCCGCCTCGATCGCCGAGAGCGGGGCGCGGGAGGTGTGGCACCCGCCGAACAGCAGCGGCCAGACCGTGCGGTCCAGGCCCCGCTGCACCCGCGCGAGCCCCGGCGTGTCCGCCGCCCCGTGCTCGAAGAACCGCAGCTCACCGCCCGGGCGCAGGACCCGCCGCGCCTCGGCGAGGGCCGCCGGCACGTCCCGTACGGTGCACAGCACCAGAGAGGCCACCGCCGCGTCGAAGGAGCCGTCCGGCCCCGGCAGTGCCTCGGCCGTGCCCGGCAGCACGGTCACCGGGACGGGGGCCCGGCGCGCGGCCTCCTCGGCGAGCCGGCGCAGGTGCGCCTCCGGTTCGACGGCCACGACCTCGGTGACCCCGGCCGGGTAGTGCGCGAAGTTCAGGCCGTTCCCCGCCCCGATCTCGACGACCCGGCCGGAGAGCCCGGCGAGCAGCTCCGTCCGCAGCGCGCCGAGCCCGCCCCGCGTGTCGGCCGAGGCGCTGAACCGGGCGTAGAAACGGGCGAACAGGGGGTGGTGGACACGAGGAGGCGAGCCGGGGCGCGTCATCGTCGTCACCTCATCCCGTCACGAAGCAGAACTCGTTGCCCTCCGGGTCCCGCATGACCTGGAAGGAACCCTGCTCGTCGGTGACGAGCCCGCCGACCGTGACCGCCCCGAGCGGCAGCGCCTCCTCGGCGGCCCGCGCCGGATCCGCCACCTCCACGTCGAGGTGGAGCCGGTTCTTCACGGCCTTGCCCTCCGGCACCCGCTGGAAGGCGATCCGTACGAACTCCGGCGGATCCACGTACGACCAGTCGGCGCTCCGGTCGACGGGCTCGCCGCCGAGGAGCCCGGCCCAGAAGCGGACGAGCGCCGCCGGGGCGGCGCAGTCGAAGACGATCTCCTGAACGTGTGCGCGCATACGGTCAGCCTACGGAGACGGGGGCGGCCTGCGCCCCCGCGCGCATCGTCCGGCGCCGGACGCCGTCGGTGTCCTCGCGCAGACCGTCAGCGTACGAAGACGGTGGCGCCGGCGTCCCCGCGCAGACCGTCAGCGTATGGAGACGGTGGCGTCTGCGCCCCTCCCGCAGACCGTCAGCGTGCGAAGGCCGGGGGCGCCTGCGCCCCCGCGAACGCCTCCGCGTCCCAGGTGCCGCCGAGCTCAGGAGCCAGCCAGCCGCCAGCCGCCGCCCGGAACGCCGCCGGGTCCAGCGCCCCCGCACCCTCCGGTACGGCCCCGAGCAGCGGAGCGCCCGCCTCGTCCGGCAGGTCCGCGAGGTTGCAGCGCGCCGCCAGGTCCGGCGCGTCCGGCCAGCTGCCGACGACCACGCCGAGCTGCTCGATCCCGCGCGCCCGCAGTGCCTCGGCGGTCAGGGCCGTCGGGTTGAGCGTCCCCAGGCCGGCCGGGACCACCACCAGGACCGGCGCGCCGAGCAACGCGGCCGCGTCGGCGAGCGTGCCGCCCTCCTCGTCGAAGCGGACGAGCAGCCCGCCCGCCCCCTCCACGAGCACCAGGTCGTGGTCGGCGGCCAGCTTCCGGGCGGCCTCCGCGACCTCCCGGGGCCCGACCGGGGAGAGCCCGGCCCGCCGGGCGGCCGTTCCGGGGGCCAGCGGCTCCGGGAAACGGCCCAGCTCGGCGGAGGTGGCGGCGCCGGAGAGCCGTACGACCTCGTCCGCGTCGCCCTGCTCGTCCGGGCCGACGCCGGTCTGGGCGGGCTTCAGGACGGCGACGGACTTTCCGGCGGCGGTGGCGATGGCGGCGACTGCCGCGGTGACGACGGTCTTGCCGATCTCCGTGCCGGTGCCGGTCACGACGATGACGGTCATGGGGTGTCCTTCCTTGTTCGGTGCGGCTCGCACGGGTGCGGGTTCGGGCGCGGGAGCCCGGGCACAACGGGGGCGCCCCCCCCCGCCACGACGGCGTCAGCCCGCCTGCGCCGCCGCCCTCACCGCCGTGCAGATGCGGGCCAGGTCCTCGTCGCCCGTCACGTACGGCGGCATCGTGTAGATCAGGTCGCGGAACGGGCGCAGCCACACGCCCGCCCGGACCGCGGCCTCCGTGGCCGCGGCCATGTCGACGTCGTGGTCGAGCTGGACGACGCCGATGGCGCCGAGCACCCGCACCTCGCGCACACCGGGGAGTTCCGCGGCGGGGGCGAGCCCCTCGCGGAGTCCCGTCTCGATGCGCTTGACCTCCAGCGCCCAGTCCTGGGACATCAGCAGGTCGATCGACGCGCAGGCCACCGCCGAGGCCAGCGGATTGCCCATGAAGGTCGGCCCGTGCGCCAGGACGGGAACCTCGCCGCGCGAGATGCCCTCGGCGATCTCCGTCGTGCAGAGCGTGGCCGCCATCGACAGGTAACCGCCCGTCAGCGCCTTGCCCACGCACATCACATCGGGCGAGATGCCGGCCTGGTCGGCGCCGAACAGCGTGCCCGTACGGCCGAAGCCGGTCGCGATCTCGTCGAAGACCAGGAGGACCCCGTGCTCGTCGCACGCCTCGCGGAGGACGCGCAGGTACTCGGGCGGGTGGAACCGCATCCCGCCCGCGTTCTGCACCACCGGCTCCACGATCACCGCGGCGACCTCGTCCGCGTGGAGAGCGATCTGCTCCCGCAGCATCCGGGCGTACGACTCCTCGTACGTGACCGGCGGCGCGTCGACGAAGACCTGGCGCTGGAGCACCCCCGACCACAGCTCGTGCATCCCGCCCTCGGGGTCGCACAGGGACATCGGCTGCCAGGTGTCCCCGTGGTAGCCGCCGCGCCAGGTCATCAGGAGCTGCTTGCCGGGCCGGCCCACCGAGCGCCAGTACTGCAGACACATCTTGGCCGCGACCTCGACGGAGACCGAGCCGGAGTCGCTGAGGAAGACGTGCTGGAGCGGTTCCGGGGTGATCTCGACCAGCCGGGTGGCGAGCCGGACGGCCGGCTCGTGGGTGAGACCGCCGAACATGACGTGGCTCATCCGGCCCAGCTGGTCGTGCGCCGCCTCGTTGAGAACGGGGTGGTTGTAGCCGTGCAGCGCCGACCACCACGAGGACATGCCGTCGATCAACTCGGCCTGGCCGTGCACGGGTTCGGCGAGCCGGAGACGTACACCGGACGCCGACTCGACGACCAGCGGCTCCGTACGGCCCGGCATGGGGCCGTACGGATGCCAGACGTGGGCCCGGTCCAGGGCGAGGAGTTCGTCGTTACGCATTCGGCGCGAGGTCCGTTCCGGCGCCCCGGCGGCGCACGGCCACCAGGTCGGTGCGGGCCTCGTTCACACGGGGCTCCTCGGCCGCGGGCGCCGTGTGACCGCCGCAGGGGCCGCAGCCGGCGCCCTCCTCCGCGTGCGAGCCGCAGCCGGCCGCGGCCTCCGAGCCACAGCCCGCCGAGGCCGTCGAGCCGCAGCCGCCCGTCGCGCCCGCCGCCGCGAGCGCGTCCGCACGGTGCTTCGGCAGGGTGGTCGTGCCCGCGCCCTCCACCTCGAAGCCCGCGTCCGCGATCATGTCCAGGTCGGCCTGGCCGGCCTGGCCCTCGCTGGTCAGGTAGTCGCCGAGGAAGATCGAGTTCGCGATGTTCAGGGCCAGCGGCTGCATCGAGCGCAGGTGCACCTCGCGGCCGCCGGCGATCCGCACCTCGACGTCGGGGCAGACGAACCGGACCATCGCGAGGATCCGCAGGCAGCGCTGCGGGGTGAGGTTCCACTCCTTGGCGAGCGGGGTGCCCTCGAAGGGGATCAGGAAGTTGACCGGAACCGAGTCGGAGTCGAGCTCGCGCAGCGCGTAGACGACGTCGACCAGGTCCTCGTCGCTCTCGCCCATGCCCGCGATCAGACCCGAGCAGGCCGACAGACCGGCGGCGTGCGCCTTCTGCACGGTGTCCACGCGGTCCGCGTAGGTGTGGGTCTTGGTGATGTCCCCGTACGTCGCCTCGGACGTGTTCAGGTTGTGGTTGTACGCGTCGGCGCCGGCCTCCCGCAGCCGCTCCGCCTGGCCGTCGGAGAGCAGACCGAGGCAGGCGCACACCTCGACGCCCTCGTTCTGCTCCTTGATCGCCTCGATCGTCTTCCCGACGCGCTCCACGTCCCGGTCCGTCGGGCCGCGGCCGCTGGCCACCAGGCAGACCCGCTTGGCGCCGCCCGCGACACCCGCCGCCGCGGCCTGCGAGGCCTCGTCCGGCTTCAGCCAGGTGTACTTGAGGATCTCGGCCTTCGAGCCGAGCCGCTGCGAGCAGTACGAGCAGTCCTCGGGGCACAGGCCGGACTTCAGGTTGACCAGGTAGTTGAGCTTCACCCGGCGCCCGAACCACTGACGGCGCACCTTGCCGGCCGCCGCCACCACATCGAGCAGTTCGTCGTCGGAGGTCGCCAGCACGGCGAGCGCTTCTTCACGGGTCGGCAGCTCGCGCCGCAGCCCCTTCTCCACCAGCGTGTTCAGCAGGTCCATAACCGCTGATCCTTGCTTACCGCCCACCCCCGGGCCAAGGAGGATCCGAACAAACGCCCCCGATAGAGGTGTGTGGATGACCACACCCCGACCTCGGCATCCTGCGGTTAGGGTCTGTGCGCTGCCTACAAAAGGATCGCCGCATGCCACAGGCCGACGAGACCCGACTGGCCGAGGACGCACGCGCCGCGGGCGCCGACGACGGACGGGCCACGGGCCCGAGCGCCGACGACCTGCGGGCCGCGGGCCCGCGCCGTACCGCCTTCGACTGGACCGACGCCGAGGCGCGCCGCCGGGCCGAGGCCGGTCTCGTCCGGACGCTGCGGCCCCGGGCGGCCGAGTCGGACCTCCTGGACCTGGCGAGCAACGACTACCTGGGCCTCACCCGCCGCTCCGAGGTCACCGAGGCTGCGGCCGAGGCGGCCAGGCGCTGGGGCGCCGGCTCCACCGGCTCGCGGCTCGTCACCGGCACCACCCGGCTGCACACCCGCCTGGAGCGCGAACTCGCCGAGTTCTGCGGTTTCGAGGCGGCCCTCGTCTTCTCCTCCGGCTACACCGCCAACCTCGCCGCGCTGACCGCGCTCGGCGGCCGGGACTCCCTGATCGTCTCCGACGCCTCCAACCACGCCTCGATCGTGGACGGCTGCCGGCTCGCGCGCGCCGAGGCCGCCGTCGTCCCGCACACCGACCCCGAGGCCGTCGCCAAGACCCTGGACGCGCACCCGGGGCGCCGGGCCCTGGTCGTCAGCGACTCCGTCTTCTCCGTCGACGGCGACAAGGCCCCGCTCCGTGAGCTCGCCGAGGCCTGCCGGGCGCACGGCGCCGGGCTCGTCGTCGACGACGCCCACGGCTTCGGCGTCCTCGGCGACGGCGGCCGGGGCGCCCTGCACGAGGCGGGACTGGCGGGCGACGAGGACGTCGTCGCCACCCTCACCCTCTCCAAGTCCCTCGGCAGCCAGGGCGGTGCCGTCCTCGGCCCGGCCCGGGTCATCGAGCACCTGGTGAACGCGGCCCGCACCTTCATCTTCGACACCGGGCTCGCCCCGGCCGCCGCCGGCGGTGCGCTCGCGAGCCTGCGGCTGATCGCGGCCGAACCGGGCCTCGCCGAGCGGGCCCGTACCGTCGCCACCACCCTCCACCGGCTGCTCACGGACGCCGGACTCACCGCGGCCCGGCCCGACGCGGCCGTCGTCTCCGTGCACGCGCCCTCCCCGGAGGCGGCGCTGTGCTGGGCGGCGGACTGCCGCGAACAGGGCCTGGCGGTCGGCTGCTTCCGGCCCCCGTCCGTCCCCGACGGCATCTCGCGACTGCGCCTCACGGCCCGGGCCGATCTGACGGACGCGGAGATCGGGCGCGCGGTGGAAACGATCCTGCGGACCGCACCGAAGGACTGACGGAGGTCTGGCGGAGGTCCGACGGGCCGTCGCGGGTCTGACGGACCGTCGGGAGGCCCAAGGGCGTTCCCGGGCAGCAGAGTTCACCGCTTCGGGCGACAGATGGGGACATATCTTGGTGGAACGCCTGCCGGGGCGGCACGATCGGTGGCACTCTGACGCGAAGCGCGATCCGGGGCGGAAGCCCCGGCGGGAAAGGGACAGCGTCGCCATGGCAGACCATCAGGAAGCATCCGTCACTCTGCCGAGCGATCCCGCGTCGGTCCCCACGGCCCGGCGGTACGTCGCCGAGGTCCTCGACGGCTGGGGTCTCGACGGCGCCGACGACCTGGCGGACGCGATCCGCCTGATGGTCTCGGAACTGGCCACCAACGCCGTCCTGCACACCTTCGGGCAGTCGCCCACCTTCACGGTCGACGTCCGCCTGGAGCGCGAGGAGCGCCTCCACATCGGCGTCACCGACAGCCACCCGCGCTGGCCCCGCCGGCTCCCGGCGGCGGTCCAGCAGGACAACGGCCGGGGCATGGTCATCATCCGCTCCCTGGCGGCGGAGGCGGGCGGCCGCCTCTCGGTCACTCCGACCGAGGAGGGCGGCAAGACGGTCTGGATCACCCTGCCGTGGACCCCGACGGCCGCCTCGTACGTCTAGGAAGTCCCGGCGCAGGGGTGCGGCGGCGCCACCGCACCCCTGGGGCGGGGTCAGTGCCCGGCGGGCGTCATCGGACGCGGCCGTAGTAGACCTTCGACGTCCAGATCCTGTCGAGCTTCACCCAGGATCCCGTCTTGGGCGAGTGCCAGATCTTGCCGCTGCCGGCGTAGATGCCCACGTGGTAGACGCTTCCGCCGGAGTGGAAGAAGACCAGGTCCCCCTTCTGTCTGCTGGACGCGGAGATGTGCCGGGTCTTGTTGTACTGCTGCTGCGCGGTGCGGGGCAGTGACTTGCCCGCCTGTTTGTACGCGTAGAGCGTCAGACCGGAGCAGTCGAACCTGGAGGGTCCGGCGCTTCCGTACCGGTACGGGGCTCCCTTCTTGGACGCGGCGACGCTCAGTGCCTTGTTCGCGTATGTGGTGGCTGCCTGGGCCTCGGGTGCCGCGCCTGGTGCGAGCAACGTGCCGCCGACGGCGGCGAGGGTGAGAGCCGAGACGGCTCCGGCCCGGGACAGCAGGGACGGGACGTGCATCTGCGCAGTCATGCGCAACCCTTCGTCAGCCGCCTGCGAAGGATGACCTGTCGGGTTCGGACTGGCGAAGATGCCCGGCCGCGGCTGCGGCTTCACCCCAAGGGACGGCCCCGCTGCGAGAAACAGCGCGTACGTCCCGTACTGCTCGGGTCCTCCACTCCTGCCGATCCACTCCTGTCGACCAGACGTCCGGGACAGCGGCAGGACTCGGCGTCCGCCCGGACCGCCCCGCCTCGGATGGCGGGGGCTTGTCGTCGACAGGGATCTTGACCCACACCCAGGGCGAAAACCGAGCTGAAACGGCGATATGTGAGGCTCCTCACGACTGATCCATTCGGGTGGACAGGCTGCTTTCGTGATCGCCACGGGTTTGGCCTGCGAGCCCCGCACCAGCGGTGGAACGTCCCATTCCGCCAGATGTGTACACCTGTTGCGCAACTCACCCGACGCATATGTCGACTCATCGACTACGCCGAACGAGGGAGCGGTTCTGCGATCCGTGTCGGCCGTCCGGACCTCGACACGACATGCCGGAATGTCAACTCGCCCGTGCGCGGGGGACGGTGACGCGGTCGGCGCGGCGCTCACCGTCCAACACCCTCAGGGCGCGCGCCAGGGTGTCCGCGTGCACCTCGCTCTCGCCCCGCATATGCATGAGCGTCAGGGCTTCGCGCAGCGCCTCCGCGCGTCCCACCAGGGCCTGTGCCGCGCGCAGCGCCCCATAGGTATGCGTACCCCTGGATGGGTTGATCTTCCCAAGGAGGTCGACGACTTCGAGGTAGGCATCGATCAACTCGCCCTCGGCCCGCGTCAGTGCGGGCAGCGGCGGCAGCTCGGGCACCACGGCCGGCTCACCGCGCCGCGCCGGCGTCGCGCCGGCTCGTGATCACGTGGTCCACCAGGCCGTACGCGACGGCCGCCGGCGCGTCCAGGACGGTGAGGCGGTCGATGTCGGCGTCGACCCGCTCCCGGTCCTGCCCGGTGTACTCGGTGAGCATCCCGGCCACCAGGGCGCGCAGCCTGAGCAGTTCGCGCGCGTGGATGTCGAGGTCGCTCGGCTGCCCCTGGAGGGGCTCGTCCACGGCCGGCTGCCGGAGGGTGATCCGGGCGCCGGGGAGGACGGACCGCTTGCCGGGGGTGCCGGCGGCGAGCAGGACGGCGGCGGTGGACGCCGCCTGGCCCAGGCAGGTGGTCTCCACGTCGGAGGAGAGCGTCCGCATCGTGTCGTGGATCGCGGTCATGGCGCTGACGGAGCCGCCGGGGGAGTTGATGTAGAGCGCGATGTCCTGGCCGGGGGACGCGTGATCGAGGTGCAGGAACTGGGCGATGACGTCGTTGGCCGAGGTCTCGTCGATCGGTGTGCCAAGGAAGACGATCCGGGATTCGAGGAGCTTCGAGTACGGGTCGAGGGTGCGGGTTCCGAAGCTGGTCCGCTCCGTGAACTCGGGCAGAACGTAGCGGGCGTCCATGGCTGAGCACCTCCAGCTGTCTGTAAAAAATGTACAGGACGTACAGACCGTAAGATGAGGAGCATGACCTACGAGATCCCGGTGACGCAAGCGCGGGCTGAGCTCGCCGACCTCATCAACCGCGTCGTGTACGGCGGTGAGCGCGTCGTGGTCACCCGCCACGGGAAGCCGCTCGTCGCCCTGGTCTCCGCCGCTGATCTGGAAGAACTCGAGGCGGCGGAGAAGCCCGCCGACGAGCAGGTGGTCAGCTCCCTCTCCGGCCTCCACCCGGTCGACTCCGCTCCCGGCGAACAGCGCCGCTTCGGCATCGCCGCCCACCACCGCGAGCCCGGCACCTCCTGACCGCACGCTGACCGCACGCTGACCGCAAGCGAAAAGCCGCGTACCCCCGTCCGCTACGGCGGGGGTACGCGGCCGTTCTCGGGTGCGGGCCTCAGCCCACCGGCACCGGTGCGGGCTCCGTGGCGGGGGCCGCCTCCGCGCGGCGCCGCGCGCCGAACGCGGTCGCGGTCAGGCCCGCCACCGCCCAGAGGGAGAGGACGAGGAGCGGGCCGCCCGCGGCCGCGCCGTCGAAGGCGGAGACCGACCGCAGGGCCGAGCCCCCGGCGCCCGGCGGCAGCCACTGGCCGAGCGCGCCCACCCCGGTGGGCAGCAGCTCCGGCGCGCTCGACATCCCCGAGAACGCGTTGCCGAGCAGGATCGTCAGGACGGCCGCGAGCCCGAAGCCCGGCTTGCCGAGGAGCGTCGCGAGCCCCGCGAAGGCCGAGCCGATCGCGAGGACGGTCAGACCGAGGACCCCGGCCTCGGCCCACCAGTCACCGGCCAGCGCGCCCAGCCAGTTGTCGGCGAGCGCCGTACCCACAAGCCCCGCGAGCGTCGACGCGCCGGCCAGCGTCGCGACCGCCCGTGCCCCGGTCAGGCCGAGCAGGACGGTGACGGCCCCGGTGGCGGCCCCGACGATGGCGAGCGGCAGCAGGCTCGCCCCGAGCACGGCACCCCGGGGGTCGCCGGCCGGCGTGGCGACCACGTCGGTGACCGGGACCGGTGTCCCGGCCGGGGCCTGCGCGGCCACGGCCTCGCGCAACAGCCCGGCCACGACGGGGCTGCCCGCGGAGGCGGTGAGGAGCTCCGTACCGCGCGGGGTCACGACCACGGCTCCGTATACGTCGCGGTCCCCGATCGCGGTCCGGGCGGCCTCGGCGTCCTCGTACCGGTGGATCTCGAAGGCCCCCTCGTGCCGGCCGAGCTGCCGCTCGACCGCGTCGGCCGCGGCGGCGGGACCGGCCACGCCGATCGGCAGGTCGCGGGGTGCGATGCGCGCGGCGGGCCAGGCGAAGACCGCGAGGGCGAGGGCGGCGACGACCGGTATCAGTACGAGCACCGCGAGGGTTCTGCGTCCGGCTGCCGGCGGGGTGGTGGCGGCGGGCATGACGACCTCGATTCAAAGCGAAGGATCGTTCGTTTTACGTGAGCTCAGCGTGCTCCGCCGCCCGGAAGTTGTCAAGAATGAATATTCGTTTTAGGTTCGGGGGCATGGCACGTGTCTCCCAGGAACACCTCGACGCCCGCCGCCGCCAGATCCTCGACGGCGCGGCGCGCTGCTTCGCCCGCAACGGCTTCCACGCCACGTCCATGCAGGACGTGCTCGCCGAGGTGGGTCTCTCCGCGGGCGCGGTCTACCGCTACTTCCGCGGCAAGGAGGAGCTGATCGGGGCCATCGCGACCGAGGCCTTCGCCGGCATCAGGGGCGCCTTCGAGGAGGCGTCCCGCGCCACCCCGCCGCCCACGCCCGACGTCCTCCTCGGCGCGGTGTTCCGGCTCTTCCTGGAGGAGCGGATCGAGGGCGCCGACCGGCAGGCCTTCGCGCGCCTGATCATCCAGGTCTGGACGGAGACCCTGCGCAACGAGCGGCTGGCCGGGGCCCTCTCCGAGGGCTACGACGGGATGCGGGTCGCGTGGACGAGGCTCGTCACCGCCTACCGGGAGAACGGCCTCCTCCGCGCCGACGTCCCTTCCGACCATGTGGCACGCACCCTCATCGCCACCGCCCAGGGTTTCATCGCCCAGCAGGCGCTCTTCGGCGACGTGTCCGTCGAGGTCCTGGAGGACGGACTGCGTGGCTTGATGTCGATGTCCGTGCCGGAAGGTGACGCTCCGATCGGATGATCATGAGATCGCAAAGACGGAGTTAACGAGCCGGAAAAACTTCCGCCCTAACGTGCAATGTCTGGCCGCGCGGCACATCTCCGCAGTTCAACAGAGTGTTGACGGTCGGTAGGGTCCGCAGCTGTCCGGGTCCCGTCCCGGTCGACCGACTGTGAGGTGGAAGAGTGCAACTGAGCCCGCACGAGCAGGAACGCCTGCTCATCCATGTGGCGGCCGACGTGGCCGAGAAGCGCCGGGCCCGCGGTGTGCGGCTCAACCACCCCGAGGCC
>NZ_MWIG01000553.1:0-10697 GCF_002156145.1 Streptomyces sp. NRRL B-24572
CCCCACCGCGCGCGGTGGGGGCCTCCGTACTGCTCCGAGCCGGGTCAGACGGCCGGCGGCACCCGGGACGGGCGGCCCGAGCCGCGCGTCAGGACGTAGCCGCCGATGCCCGCGAGCGCGGCCAGGACGCCGCCCGCGAGGGTCCAGATCCAGCGGTCCGACCACCAGCCGGAGGACCAGCCGTCCTCCGGGGCCGCCGCCTCGACGGCGGTCTTCCGGCCGGCGTCCTCGTCCGCCTTCGCCTGGTCGGCGGTGGTCGCCCCCGGCACGAGCGGCGCGGCGAGCGAACCGTCCGTGGCGTAGGCGCCGCCCTTGTCGACGATGTCGGTGCCGATCCGCGCGGTGAACGGCTGGCCGAGGTCCTCGTCGGGCAGATCGCCGGTGGTCAGCCGGACGTAGTAGCTGCCGGGCAGCGGGTCGTTGGCCCAGGCGTCGGCCGAGGCCCGGACCGGGCGCAGCACACAGGCCAGCTCCACGGTCGCGGCCTCCTTCGCCGCCGTACGGGACTGCATCCCGTACATGCACGGCTGACGCCGCCGCAGCCCGTCGTACACGTCGATCCGCCAGGTGGCGGGCCCGTGCCGCAGCGCCGCGTCGGGCAGCGTGACCGTGGCCTTCACGGTCGGCCGCTCCCCGGTGTCCGCCGGGAACACCCAGTACAGGTAGTCACCCGTGGCTGCCTGCGCCGTGGCCTGCTGCCCCGGCAGGAACCGGGCGGCGGTACGGAAGGTGGTGCCCGCCTCCGTGGGGCCGGCCTCCTCGGAGGAGGACGCCGAGGGACTGGGCGTGTCGGCCAGGGCGGCCGGGGCCGCGAGGCCGAGCAGGGCCGCGCCCGCGAGCGCGGCCGTGGCGAGCATGCGTACGGTACGCATCAGTTGGTCCTCCAGACAGCGACGCGCCAGCGGGACAGCCAGCCCCAGAGCAGACCGGCCAGGAAGCCGACGAGCACCAGCACGCCGAGCAGCCACCAGCCGCGGCCGAGACCGAACGAGGCGATGTCCGAGGCGGACGCGGGGCCGTCGACGACGTCCACCGTCAGTTCGACCGGCATGCCCGGCGTCGTCTTGACCGACGGGGGAGCGGAGAAGGAGTTGCTGACCTGGAGACAGACCGTCTCGGCCGCCGGCTTGGCGTCACCGGGACCGTCGTCGGCCTCCGGCTTCGGGTAGCGAAGGCCGGTCGAGATCACGTCGGTGCGCCCGTCGCCCGCCTCGGAGCCGCGGACGATCTCCCGGCCGTGGAGCGTGACGGCGCGCAGCAGCACCCCGTAGTCGTTGTTGACGGCCCGGTCGGCCGACACGCTGACAGAGGCGCGCAGTTCCTGGCCGGGCAGCAGGTCCACCCGGTACCAGCGGTGCTCGCCGAAGGACTCGCGGTCCGTGTACAGGCCGGGCTTCAGCTGAGGCGCCTTCTCGCACCGCGCCGCGCCCCGGGTGGCCACGGGGGTGACGACCGGGTCGGCCGCGCGGTCCACCAACTGCTTGACGCGGCCGGCGAGGTCCTCGGTGTGGTGGACCGAGGTGTACGTGCCTCCGGTGGCCTCCGCGATGCAGGCGAGCTGCTGCCGGGTCTTGGCGTCCGGCACGAGGCCCAGGGTGTCGATCACGAGGTGGATGCCCTCGGCGGCGATCTGGCGGGCGATCTGGCACGGGTCGACGCCGCAGGTGTCCTCGCCGTCGGTGATGAGGACGATCCGCTTGGTCGCCCCGTCCTTGCCGAGGTCGTCGGCCGCGCCGAGCAGCGCCGGGCCGATCGGCGTCCAGCCGGTCGGGGCGAGGGTGGCGACGGCGGTCTTGGCCTCGGTCCGGTCGAGCGGCCCGACCGGGTACAGCGCGCGGGTGTCCTTGCAGCCGCGCTTGCGGTCGTTGCCGGGGTAGTCGGCGCCGAGCGTGCGGATGCCGAGCCGGACCTCCTCCGGAACCGCGTCCAGGACCTCGTTGAAGGCCTGCTTGGCGGCGCTCATACGGGACTTGCCGTCGATGTCCTTGGCCCGCATGGAGCCGCTGACGTCGAGGACCAGCTCGACCTTGGGGGATTCCTTCGCCGCCGGCTCGTCGGCGGCCGCGCCCGTCGGCAGGAGCGCGACGCTCAGGGCGGCCAGCAGCGCGCAGGCCCCGGTCGCCAGCCGTTTTCTCGTGATCATCGCCGGATCGTATTGATGATCGTGCGACAAACCCAAATCAGGTCCGGCTGTTGACGGAATCAGGTCTGGCTGTTGAGGAAGCCGATGAGGGAGGCGCCCCACCAACCGGTCTGACTGACGGCCGCGGCCAGGCCCGAGAGGACGAGCAGCCGGCGCGGGACGGGGCCGGTGCGGTGGGCTTCGAGGCGCTGGCCGAGCCGGTGCGCCCAGAGGCCGTTGACGGTGATGGCGACGACGAGCCCCAGCTTCACCAGGGTCGGCGGGGAGTGGAGGTCGGGGCGGAGGAAGAGCCCGGAGACGACGAGCCCGCCGAGACCGGCCCAGATCGGCGTCTGGAGGGCGATGGCCGTGTCGAGGACGCCGGCGAGGGGGCGCTTCCCGGTCAGCCAGAGGAGGGCGAACCAGTCGACGGCGAGGACGGAGCCGAGTCCGACGACGAGGAAGGCGACGTGGAAGAACCGGGCCACGGTCAGCAGGGAGGCGTCCGCGTGGACGTGTCCGGCGGTCCAGCAGGCCGCCGCGATGCAGGCGGTGGCGGCGAGCCCGATGGCGGTGAGGAGCCAGGACGGGGTGAGCTCCTGCGCGGGTCTGAGCTCCTGCGCGGTTCTGGACATGCGTTGATCTTCCGGACGTATGAACGGCATAAATTAGGTAAGGCGAAGCTAAGTTCCCACCCGTGTGCACGTCAAGCCGGGGTGACGCACGCCCCGGCCCCCGGAAGGGCTGCTCGGCGGTGCCCGGGATCGGGGGAGCCGTTCTCGGGCCCGCCCGGGCCCGGATCCGGGTGTGAAGGCCCGGACCGGCCGTAGTGCGCATACCGGGGCGGCGAGAGCGGGATCCACCACATGTGCGACACCGCCTGCGCAGAGGGCGCTTCCCGCGTGCGCACCGGCACCACGGCCCGGGCTGCGGCCGGCCTGCGCTCAAGGGGCGTGCCGCCCGCGCTAGTCGACTATTTCCATAAACTGTGAATATAAAAACGCTATGCTTCGAGCATGAGTCGTCAAGACACCACTCCCGGCGCGTCCGCCGCCATCGGGGCAGCCCTCTACGGCCTGGCCACCAGGGCCGCGAGACGCCTGCCCCGGGACATGAGCCTGACGTCCGCCGCCACCCTGGCCACCCTGGACCGGACCGGCCCCCGGCGCATCACCGATCTGGCCGCGGTCGAGGGCGTCACCCAGCCCGCGATGACCGCCCTGGTCCGGGTGATGGAGGAGTCCGGCCTGGTCGAGCGGCGGGGCGACGCGTCCGACAAGCGGGTCACGCTGGTGTGCCTGACCGAGGCCGGCGCCTCCTACGTCCGGACGCGGCGCCAGGCGGGCGTCCACGCGTTCGAGCGGCTGATCGGCGAGCTCGCCGCCGACGAGGTCGAGGCGCTGGTCGCGGCCCTTCCGGCGCTGAAGCATCTGGCAGAGCTCGAAAGCCAGGACCGCGAAGGGCCGAAGCGGTGACCGGGCAGCCGGTCGACGGGGTCCCGGTGAAGGCGTTCCCGGCGGCGCGTTCCGAGGCGCGGCTGCTGGTCCCCTCCCTGGTGTTCATCGCTCTGGTCGTGGCGGCGGTCGCCAGCCTCGGGACGCCGCTCATCACCAGCGTGGCGACCACGTACCACGTCTCCCTCGACAGCGCGCAGTGGACGCTGACCGTCGCCCTGCTCAGCGGCGCCGTCGCCACGCCGGTCCTGGGTCGGCTCGGAGCCGGCCCGCACCGGCGGGCCACGATCCTCGCCACGCTGGCGGTCGTCGTCGCCGGCAGCGCGCTCACCGTGCTGCCGCTGCCGTTCGCGTGGCTGCTGGCCGGCAGGGCGGCCCAGGGCGTCGGGCTCGGGCTGACGGCGCTGATGATGGGCGTGGCCCGGGACCACCTCCCCGAGGAGCGCAGCGCGGCCGTGATCGCCCTGATCTCGGTGGTCTCGATCATCGGGGCCGGCGTCGGCTACCCGCTGGCCGCACTGCTCGCCGAGCTCGGCGGGGTACGGGCCGCCTACGGCCTCGGCCTGGTCGTCACCGCCGCCGCCCTCCTGACCGCGTGGCGCTCCATGCCCGAAGCCCCCGAAGGCCGCTCCGCGCACGTGGACGTGGCAGGCGCGGTCGTCCTGGCCGCTGCGCTGCTCCTGGTGCTGTTCCTCGCGGGCGAACGGAATCTGTGGAGCCGGCACCTCGCCGTGGCGGTGGGCCTCTCCGTCGTCGCGGTGGTGCTGCTCTGCGTCTGGGCCGTCATCGAGCTGCGCAGCACGACGCCGCTGGTCGATGTGCGGGCGGTGCGGCACCCGGCGGTCGCCGGGGCGAACCTCGCCATGTTCGTCGGCGGGATCGGCATGTACCTCCTGCTCACGCTCGTCACCCGGTACGCGCAGACGCCGCACGGCGCCGGCTACGGCTTCGGGCTGACGACCTTCGTCGCCGGGCTGGTCCTCATCCCGTTCTCGGTCCTTGGATTCGTCGCCGGCAAGCTCACGCCCCGGGTCCGGACGCGGATCGCCGACCCCCTGCTCCTGGCCGGCAGCGCCGTCGTGGTCGGCGGCGGGTTCGCCCTGTTCGCGGCGGCCCGGTCGGACCTGGCCGAACTGTTCGTGGCGATGGGCGTGCTCGGCTTCGGGGTCGGCGGCTTCTCGGCCGCGATGCCCGGCGTCATCCTGGCCGTCACCCCCAAGAGCGAGACGTCGAGCGCCATGAGCTTCAACTACGTCGTCCGCAGCGTCGGGTACTCCCTGGGCAGCGCCATCGGCGGCCTGATCCTCGCCGCGGGCACCGGCCCCAGCCACCTCTTCCCCGACGACAGCGCCTACACCACCGCGGCGCTGGTCGGCATCGGCGCCATGGCGATCACGACGCTGACGGGCCTCGCTCTCGCCCGCCGACGCCCGTCCGAGACCAACTCGTAAGCTGGACACACTTGTTACGACACTGGAGGTGCCATGCCCAAGGGCTACTGGGTCAGCGTCTACCGCACCATTTCGGACCCTGAGAAGCTGGCTGCCTACAACAAGCTGGCCGCTCCGGCCGTCAAGGCCGGGGGCGGCCGGACCGTCGTCCGCGGCGGTCGGGTCGTGGCGCATGACGCCGGAATCGCCGAGCGCACCGTCCTGGTCGAGTTCGACAGCTTCGAGCAGGCCGTCGCGGCACACGAGAGTGCGGCCTACCAGGAGGCGCTGGTCGCCCTCTCCGACGGCGCCGAGCGCGACTTCCGCATCGTCGAAGGCATCGACTGACCGAGGCCCGGTCGGATCTCCACTGAGCCTTTTCCGAGCCGGCGGTGCCGACCGGGGGCTGAAGGCCGGGCGGCAGGAGACCGGGACGCGCCGGCGGCGTCTTCCCGCCTCGAGAGAGGCCCTGCTCGCCCTGGCTCACCTGTGGTGCGGTGACACCTGTGCCCGGCCGGCCGCCGGGTTCGGCGTCGGGGGCGCGACGGTCTACCGCTACACGATCGAACGATCCTCTTCCGCCGGCTGCCACACCGACCTTGTCGAGCCGGCCTGAGGCCGGAGCGCGTCCGCTCCGTGCCCGTGTCGGCCCCAGGGCGGCGCGGCCTGGTCGGTCCTCCGTCAACGGGCGGGGAAGGGGCGGGCAGAGGTCCGCGGGGGTGCCGTCAGTCCTCTGCCGCCAGGCGCCGCACCTCCGTCAGCGCCTCGTCCACCGCCGCCGGGATGTCCGTCACAGGGAAGCGCGCGTGCCGCACCACGCGGTCGCGGTCCACCACCAGCACGGCCCGCTTCAGCCGCAGCAGTTGCCCGGCGCGGAAGGTGGGCAGCCGCAGGGCGGCGGCGAGGCGCAGGTCGACGTCCGAGAGGAGCGTGAAGGGAAGGCCCTCCTCGACCGCGAACACCCGCTGCTCGTCCGGGCGTTGGGTGCTGACGCCGCGCACCTCCGCACCCGCCGCGCGAAAGTCCTCGTACGCGTCCCGGAAGAGCCGGTTCTCCAGCGTGCAGCCGACGGTGCCGGGGATGTCCGACCAGCCGTCCGGCAGGGGGCTGGGCCTTCCGGTCGCCGGATAGCAGAACAGGACGGTGGCCGCGCCGCCGGCCACCGGATCCACCGGTGCGCCGTCCAGGTGGCCCGGCAGCTCCAGGCGGGGCAGTCGCTCGCCCGCCAGGCCCGCGACGCGCCGCGCCTCCGCGCTCGCCCCGTCGGCGGTGCCGCTGAGCGAGCCGTCGCCGAAGACCCAGCGGTCCGCCCAGTCCTGCATCGACAGCAGCACCGGCAGCAGCCCCCGGCCGCTCTCCGTCAGCCGGTACTCGTGCCGCACCGGCCTGTCCTGGTACGGGACCTTCTCCAGGACCCCCGCCTCCACCAGGTGTGCCAGGCGCTCGGTGAGCACCTTCCGGGAGATGCCCAGCTCCTCCTGGAGCGCGTCGAACCGGTGGTGCCCCCGCGCGGTCTCCCGGATCAGGAGCAGGCTCCACCAGTCGCCGACCACCGCCGCCGCATGCGCGATCGCGCATGCCGCGTCCCGCTCGGGCACCGACCTCATCACAGCGTCTCCACTCCTCCGCGCACGGTGGCCGCTCATCGGGACCATCTTGCGCCATGAGGTCGGTTCCCGATAGAAACTCACCCGGAACGAGTAAGTTCCCAAAAGAGACTGACGAGACCCAGGGGGGTGGGCGCCACATGAGCGGGACACGGGCGATCCCGGAGGACGACCGACGCGACGACGAGCAGGAGACCTCGCCACCGGGCGTCTTCTGGCGCTACTGGTCCGCCTCCACCGTCAGCGGCGCGGGCACCGCCGTCACCGCCCTCGCCCTGCCCCTCGTCGCCCTCACCGTCCTCGACGCCACCGCCTTCGAGGTCGCCCTGCTGGCCGCCGCCGGACAGGTCTCCTGGCTGCTGCTCAGCCTCCCGGCCGGCGTCGTCGCGCAGCGCGTACCGCTGCGCCGGCTCCAGGTCGCGCTCGACCTCGTACGGTCCGCGGCGCTCGGCTCACTGCCGCTCGCCTGGTGGCTCGGCACCCTCACCTACCCGCACCTGCTGTTCGCGGCGCTCGTCACCGGCGCGGCGACCGTCCTGTTCGACATCGGCAACTCGACCTTCCTGCCCGCAGTCGTCCCGGCCCGGCAACTGGCCGCCCGCAACAGCGTCATGTCCGGCACGCACTCCGTCACCGACACCGCCGGCCCCTCCCTCGGCGGCGTCCTGATCGGCGCGACCGGCCCGGTCGGCGCACTCGTCGTGGACGCCGCCAGCTACCTCGCCTCCGCCGTGCTCCTGCGCACCCTCCCCGAGAGCCGCCCCGCGCCCCGCACCGGCGAGAGCGCCCTCCGGCTGATGCGTGAGGGCTGGCGGTACGTCACCAGGCACCCGGTCATGCGCCCCTGCATGATCTGGGCGACCGCCGCCAACTTCCTCAACGCGGCCCTCGTCGCCCTCACCCCCCTCTACCTGGTCCGGGAGGCCGGCCTCGATTCCGTACAGCTCGGCCTCGTCCTCGCCATGGACGGGGTCGGCGGGCTCGCCGGCGCCACCGTCGCGGTCCGGGTGACCACCCGCCTCGGCACCGCGCGGGGCGTCATCCTGGCCGACCTGGCCGGTGGCGCGCTGCTCCTGCTCGCCCCGCTGACCACGTCGGCGGGGGACGCGTACTGGTTCGCCCTGGGCAACGCCGGCTTCGCCTTCGGCACCGTCATCGGCTCGATCACCACCCGCACCTACCGGCAGACCCAGTCGCCCCCGGAGCTGCTGTCCCGCGTGATGGCCACGGTCCGCTTCGTCTCCTGGGGCGCACTGCCGCTCGGCGCGCTCACCGCAGGCCTCCTCGCCACCTACGCCGGCGCCCACACCGCCCTCTGGACCGTCTGCGCCGCCGCCTGCCTGCCCGCGCTCTACCTCTTCTCCACCAGGGTGGGCCGCCACCGCGACCTCGTCTGACGCCCGGCTCCGCGGGACGAGCACGCGCAAGCCGGCGCTTGCCCCTGTTCCCACTCCCTTTCCGGATCCCGCCCGTCGATCCCCGGCCGATGTCCTCGGCCGGGGATCGACGGCTGAGGCTTTCCGCCCGACCTCTTGTCGGGGCGCTTCGGTCTCTCTAATGTGAACCTTCAAATCCCAGGGATCACATGGCCTGGCTTCGCAAGGGATGTATTTTGAACGATCAAATCCAGGGTGAGTCCGCTGTCGGCAGCCCGCCGATGGGCTATCTCGACCACGCCAGGGTCGGCCCGCTCGCGCCCGTGGCCGCCACCGCGTTCGCCGAGGCGACCGCCCTGGCCGGCCGGTCCGGCCCCGGCGACCTGGACCGGCTCTTCGCCCTCAGCGACGCCGCGCGTGCCTCGGCGGCCGGGCTCATCGACGCCCGGCCCCACGAGATCGCACTCTCCCCGTCCACCAGCAACGGTCTCTTCGCCGTGGCCGCCGCCCTGCGCGGACCCGGCACCGTACTGGTGCCCCGGTACGAGTTCCCCGCCAACGTCTACCCCTGGATCCGCTTCGCCGGCCGGGGCGGCCCGGACGTCCGCCTCGTCGATCCGGACGGGCACCGGCACATCTCTCCCGACCTCCTGCGCCGGCATCTCACTCCCGAGGTCACGGCACTCACCGTCAGCGCCGTCGACTCGCTCACCGGACACGTGGCACCGCTCGCCGCGCTCAAGGAGGTCCTCGGGCCGGACCGACTGCTGATCGTCGACGCGATCCAGGGGCTCGGCGCCGTCCCCCTCGAGACGGACGCCGCCGACATCCTCGTCAGCGGAGGCCAGAAATGGCTGCGATCCGGTTGGGGAGCCGCACTGTTGCTGATCCGCGACCGGTGCGCCGAGCGACTGGCCCCCGGGATCGGCGGCTGGGCCGGCGTCACGGAGCCTTTCGCGGCGCGGCATCCGGCACCGCCGTTGCCCGGGGCCGCCGCGCACCTCGCCACCAACCCGGACTTCCCGGCCGCGGCGGCCCTCGGCGCGGCCATCGACGAACTGCTCGACCGGGGCGGCCCGGCCGCCATGGGCACCCGCATCCGGGCCACCCTGGCCGAGTTGCTCGACCGGGCGCGACGGGCGGGTGCCGAGGTCCTGCTGGACGGGCTGGGGGAGCGGGAGCGGGCCGGCATCGGCACCTTCCGCCTCCCCGGTCACGATCCCGTCGCCGTCCACCACGCCCTCGAAGCGGCCGGTGTGATCACCACCCGTCGCGGCGAGTGGATCCGGCTCTCACCGCACGCCTCCACCTCGGCCGCCGCGACGGACCTGTTCGCCGAGGCACTGCACACGCTCACCCACCGCCCGAGCAGCATCCCCGCGAGCCACATCCGGACCAGCGCCAACACCAGCACCAGCAGCGACACCGGTACCAGCGCCAACACCGGCACCAGTACCAGCACCAGCACCGACAACCCCCGTACGCAGGAGCCGACATGTCCCACCACCTGAGCCGCCGCCAGATCCTCCACCTCGCCACCGCCTCCGCCGCCGGACTCGGCCTGACCGCCTGCGGCAGCGGCGGTTCGGGCGGCGGCGCCGACGGCGCCGACGGCGACAGCGGTCCGATCACCGTCTGGAGCTGGACCACCGCGGCCGAGGCCCTGCGCGGAGTCGTCCCCTCCTTCGAACGGGACAACCCCGGCATCAAGGTCGACGTCCAGGACCTCGGCAACCCCGCCATCTGGGACAAGATCACCGTCGGGCTCGCCTCGGGCGGCAAGGGACTCGCCGACGTCCTCCACATCGGTGTCGACTACCTGCCCGGCTACCTGGAGAAGTTCCCCCAGGGCCTCGCCGACCTGTCCAAGCTCGGTGCCGACCGGTACGAGGACGCGTTCGTCGAGGGCCTGTGGCCGACCGTCATGGGCAAGGACAGAGCCGTCCACGCCCTCCCCTGGGAGGTCAACCCCCTCGGACTGTTCTACCGGCACGACTACTTCGAGAAGGCCGGCGTCGACCCCGCCTCCCTCACCAGCTGGGACGACCTGATAGCCGCCGGACCGAAGATCCTCGCCGCCACCGGCGCGCAGCTGCTCGGCCTCGACAAGCCCGGCACCACCCAGGACATGGACTTCTTCCAGAACCTGATGCAGCTTCAGGGAGCCTTCTACTTCGACCACGACGGCAGGATCACCCTCGCCTCCGAGGAGGCGGTCCAGGCCCTCACCGTCATCAAGCGGCTCAACGACGCCGGACTCCTCGCCGACACCGCGGGACAGGGCACCTGGAAGCGCCTCGTCGGCCAGGGCAAGCTCGCCACCGCCCCGTACCCCGCCTGGGCCATCGATTACCTGGCCACCAAGTTCCCGGCACAGAGCGGCAAGTGGCGCGTCATGCAGCCGCCCGCCGCCGTTCCCGGCGGAGGCCGCAGCGCCATCGTCAACTCCACCTACCTGACCGTCTCCGCCACCAGCAAGCGCCGGAAGGCCGCCTGGCGTTTCGTCGAGTACGCGCTGACCAAGCCGGCCGAGATCAACCGGATGTTCGCCTCCGGCGGCGTCTTCCCCGCCCTCAAGTCGGCCTACGCCGACCCGAAGTTCAGCGCACCGCACCCCTTCTACGGCGGCCAGCGGGTGCTGCGCTCCTTCGTCGACTCGCTCGGTTCCGGGGCGGACGCGACCAACTTCACCGGCGACTACAGCCGCG
>NZ_MWIG01000554.1:0-8938 GCF_002156145.1 Streptomyces sp. NRRL B-24572
GGAGCGCCACCGCCCGTGGGCCTACACCCCGGACCACCGCCCTCGGCTGTGCGAAGTCTGACGGGACTCCGTGTATCCAGAAGGCGGAGGACCGGCCGTGATGACGGAAGCGGAACGGGCAGTACGAAGGCGACGGCGAGAACGCGGCACGCAGCCGCTCTTGGCGCGCTGGGACCGGGGGCTTGTCAGCCGGCGTGGATGTCGGGGTCGGTCCTGCGGACCGGCGGTGGGTTTCAGCGGCCGTCGAATGCCTCGGGCCGGGGTGCGTACAGCCGCATCGTGATGCCCAGTGGTCCGGGCGGGGTGGGCAGCCAGTTCGCCTGACGGTCCGGGCCGGGGTCGTGAGGGAGATGAGCATGTCGAGGGAGCCGTCGGCGTCGGCGGCAACGAAGGGGGAGACGGCGTCCTCGGGCGGGTTGGCGCCGAGCCCTCCGGCGGCGACCGCGGCGCGCTTGAAGCAACTGTTGCCGTAGACGCCCATGGTGCTGGTGGGAGGTCCGCCAGCCGTTCGCGGCGGTACCGAAGGAGGCCAGGGAGCCGAGGACCGCCTCGCGGGTGCCGGCCGCACCGGCTTCGAGCTCCGCGAGGCCGGTGGCATCGAAGCGTCCTGGGCCGAAGTCGCGGCCCGGGACGATGCCCAGTAGCGCGATGCGGGCCAGGACGGAGAAGTCCGAGGCGGGGGCGACGACGAGATGGTCCTGGTCGCCGGTGCTGGTGGTGCGTCGGCCGATGGTGGCGAAGACGTCGGTCCACACGTCCATCAGAGACAGCATGAAGTAGCGGTCGGCGGCGTCGGTGACGTGCAGTGCGACCGGTCCGGTGGTCAGGTCGAGCCAGGCGGTGGAGTAGGGGGTGTCGAAGTCGGGCCGGACGACGGTGGGGAAGTCCGCCGGTGGGAAGGCGCGCAGACGGTGGAACTGGTTCGGAGTGCCGTAGCCCGGCCGCACGTCCGCGGGCACGGCTGCCGGCTGCCGTCGGGTCACGTCCGTCATGACCGGTGGATACAGGTAGACGTGTGCCTCGCGTCCCAGAGTCCGCAGATCATCCGACAGCACGCCCATGCCCGTTCTCGCCTTCGCCCCGGGCGACCGGTGCTGCCCCTGCGCTTCGCAACCTGCCGGTCGTGACACGGCCCCGTCCACGGCGTGAACCGGTTTCAGGACACTGACTGCTGCGGGTCACTCGCCCGCCGCCGCGCAGGTCTTCGCTGCCCACGCCGCCGGCCTCGGAGGCCGGAACCAGCCGCACGACCAGGTGGACCCCGGCTTTCACAGGCGGATGACGACGAGGGCGGTGTCGTCGGTGAGACCTGCCGGGGGGATGAGGTCGGTCAGCAGCGTATCGGCGATCGTGTCCGGGTTCGCGGCACCGTGACGGGTGATCGATTCGGCGAGCCGGGCCAGTCCGGCGTCGATGTCCTCGCGGCGGCGCTCGATCAGCCCGTCGGTGTAGAGGACGAGGACGGAACCCTCGACGAAGGCGATGTGAGCCTGGGGGCGGGCGACATGCTCGGGCCGTGCCCCGAGCGGAGGGTCGGTGGCCTGGTCGAGGAAGGTGACGGCGCCGTCAGGGTGCCGGAGCGCGGGTGGGGGGTGACCGGCGCTGCTGTACGTGAGGGTGCGGGTGTTCCAGTCGATGAAGACGGAGACGGCGGTGGTGGACTCGGCGCCGTCGAGGGAGCGGGCGTACAGGCCGAGGACCTCCAGGGCCTGGGCGGGGCCGTCGGCGACCCGGGAGGCGGCGGACAGGGCACTGCGCAGCTGGCCCATGACGCCGGCCGCCCGAAGACCGTGGCCGACGACGTCGCCGACGGCCACGGCCGTACGGCCGTGGCCGGGCAGGTCGGCCAGGTCGTACCAGTCGCCGCACACGTTCAGGGCCCCCACCGCGGGCCGGTAGCGCACCGCGGCACGGTGATGGACGAGCGGGCGGGGCGCGGGCAGCATCGCCTCCTGCAGATGGAGGGCGACCTCGCGCTCCCGGGAGTGTGCCTGGCGCAGGCGCTCGTTGACCTCCTGCAGTTCCCGCGCCCGGGTGTACAACTCCGCCTCGAGGACCTGCGCGCGGTCTCCACCGGACCGCCCGCCGCGGGCGCGGATGAGTTCGGTGACCTCCTCGACCCGGTGCAGCAGCAGTGCCACGGTGCCGTCGGGGGCGAGGACGGGCACGTTGACCGGGCTCCAGTACCGTTCCTCCCACACCCCGGGCCGGTCGGGACACTCCACGTCGTACCGCTGCAGGGCCATGGCGTCGGGCTCCCCGCTGTCCGCGACCCGCCGCAGCGAGGCGTACAGGTTGCGCATACCGGTTGCCGCGGGGTCGTTGGGGTTGTCGGGAAACACATCGAACAGGTAGCGGCCGATGACCTGCTCGCGGGTCCGGCCCGACATCGACAGGTACGCCTCGTTGGTGTCCGCGAACACCAGATCAAGGGTGAGCAGCGCCACGGCGCCCGGCAGCGCCTGGAAGACCTCCTGGTAGTCGATTCTGACACCGCTCACCATGTACCTGCCCACTCCACGAGGTGCCGATCATGTGCTTCCCACATGGTTCGCACTGTCTGCGAACCGGTCGGCTGCGGCCAGCCCGGAGTGGGCCATTTGGTCCTCTGACGGCGGCGGCCTGTCTCACGTCCGCCCCACGAGGGCGGTGGCTGATCGTTTTTCGCCCCGTGCCGATTCAGAGGGAAGCGGCCCCCTCGCCGGCCCACGATCACCGCTCATGGGTCTGCCGGTGCGGAGACCACTCTCCATCCCATTGGCCTTGGCCCGTCCTTCCCCGTAACGCCAGACCTCGGTACGGGGAGGTAGGCCCACAGCGCAGATCGCTCAACCGCTTCCGGGAGCAGAGGCGTCGGCTTCGTTCGACGGTCGTCCGCGCTGAAGCTCCGTACCGCGAGTCGCACGCGAACGCCCAGAAGGAACCGGGCTTCTTCGGCGAGTACGGGCCGACTCCGTGTTCCTGGCCCCGACCCTGGCCGATCGCGACTGAGTCGGCGGCGCCGTCGCCCCCGGGCGGCGGACTTGTCGGACGCCGCTGGAGAGGGGCCGCGCGGGACGGGCCCGAGGCCGTAGAGCTCCCCGCCCGGGGTGGTGCGGCCGTCCTGCCTTCACGGCCTGATCCCCCTCCCGGCGAGCAGTGACCGGTACCAGTGGTAGGACGCCTTGGGGGTGCGCCGCCCGGTCGGGAAGTCGACGTGGACCAGCCCGAAGCGCCTGCTGTACCCGTAGGCCCACTCGAAGTTGTCCAGCAGGGACCAGACGCTGTATCCGCGCACGTCCACGCCCTCCGCCAACGCCTCGGTGATCGCGCGGAGGTGGCTGTCCAGGTAGGCGATGCGGTCGGTGTCGTGCACGCTGCCGTCGGGGGCGGGGGAGTCGTGTTCGGCGGAGCCGTTCTCGGTGATGTGGATCGGTGGAAGGCCCGTGCCGTAGCGGTCGCGCAGCGAGACGAGGAGTTTCCGGAGGGCACCGGGGACGACGGGCCAGCCCATGGCGGTGTGGCGGACGCCGGGTGCGGGGACGGCCTCGAAGCGGTTGTCCATCGCAGTGCGGCGGGCGGGGTCGGGTTCGCGCCAGGGGGCGGCGCGCACCGTGGACGGCGTGTAGTAGTTGATGCCCAGGAAGTCCATCGGGGCCGATACGAGGGCGAGGTCACCTTCGCGGCGGAAGTCCTCGCGCTCGATCAGCTCGCCCCAGGTGTCCGCTTCGGCGGCGGCGTAACACCCTTTGAGCAACGGGTCGGTCCACATCAGGTTGCGCTGCGTCTCGGCGCGAAGGGCGGCGGCCACGTCAGTGGCCGCCGGGGTGGCCGGGGAGATGTGGTCGAGGTTGAGCGCGATGCCCGCCTCCTGGACGCCGACGGCGCGCAACGCCTCCATCGCCAGGCCGTGGCCGACCAGCAGATGGTGGGCCGCGGCCAGCGCCGGCGTACCCTCACGCGCTCCCGGGGCGTGCTCGCCGTTGGCGTATCCCAAGAAGGCGCTGCACCACGGCTCGTTGAGGGTGATCCAGCGGGGTACCCGGTCATGGAACCGTGAGGCGACCAGTTCCGTGTACTCCGCGAAGCGCTGGGCGGTGTCCCGCGAGCGCCAGCCTCCGACGTTCTCCAAGGGCTGGGGGAGGTCCCAGTGGTAGAGCGTCACGACCGGTGTGACACCGGCGTCCAGCAGGTCGTCGACCAGGCGTTCGTAGAAGTCGAGCCCTCGTGGGTTCACCGGGCCTCCGCCGGACGGTCGGATCCGCGGCCAGGCGAAGGAGAAGCGGTACGTGGCCACTCCGAGGTCCGCGAGCAGGGCGACGTCCTCCCGGTGCCGGTGGTAGTGGTCGCAGGCGGTGTCGCCGCTGCTGCCGTCCAGAATGGTGCCGCCGCTGCTGCCGTCCAGAATGGTGCCGCCGCACCGGGCGAAGGCGTCCCAGATCGACGGCCCCCGCCCGTCCTCCTCCGTCGCGCCCTCGATCTGGTACGCGGAGGTGGCGGTGCCGAACTCGAAGCCGGGCGGAAAGGCCGCGGGGTCAATCATGAAAGGAGACGTCCTTCGGTCGGGAGACATGAAATCGGCTGCGGGAAGCAGAGCCGAGCATGAGGTGGTTCAGCGCTTCCGTCCAGGGTCCGAAGGCGGAATGGGCTCGGTTTTACTAAACAAAGGCTTAACTGAACCGGTTAACTGGACAACGTTGTCATGCTGCACCCAGAGTGTGGTGCGCCTTTCCCTGTCCGCGCTTACGGAAGGCTCGACGCGATGGTGTACGGAGCACTCGACATCGGGGGTACGAAGATCGCCGGCGCCCTGGTCGACGGCGAGGGCCGTCTGGTCGCCCGGTCCCAGCGGGCCACCCCCGCCCACGGTTCCGCACCGGAGCTCATGGCCGAGGTGTCCGCCGTCATGGAGGAACTGTCCGCCCACCCCGAGTGGGCCGCCCTCTCCTGTCTGGGCATCGGCAGCGCCGGGCCCGTCGACACCGCCGCGGGCACGGTCAGCCCGGTCAACATCCCGGCCTGGCGCTCCTTCCCGCTCGTGGACCGGGTGCGGGAGCACCCGCGGTTGCCGTCCGGGATCCGGCCCGTCCTCGTGGGCGACGCCGTGGCGATGGCCGCTGCCGAGCACTGGGCGGGAGCCGCGAGGGGGAGGGACAACGCGCTCTGCATGGTCGTCTCCACCGGAGTGGGCGGCGGGCTCATCCTCAACGGCGCTCTCCACGCGGGCCGCTCGGGAAACGCGGGCCACATCGGCCACATCACCGTGGAGCAGGACGGCCCCCTCTGCCCCTGCGGCGCACGCGGCTGCGTCGAGCGCTTCGCCAGCGGCACCGCCATCGCCGCCCATGCCCTGGAGGCCGGGTGGACCCCACCGCCCGGCGTCGCCCCGACGGCCGCCGAGGTCGCGAACGCGGCCCGGGCGGGTGACCCGAGGGCCCGCGCCGCCTTCGACCGGGCGGGCCGTGCCCTGGCCGCGGGCATCGCGGCCACGGCGGCGCTGGTCGAACTCGACCTCGTGGTCGTGGGCGGTGGTGTCGCGCAGTCCGGCGAGACGCTCTTCGGTCCGCTCCGCCGCCACCTCGCCGGCTACGCGGTCCTGGACTTCACCCGCGACGTCCCGGTGGTGCCGGCGGGGCTCGCGCTCGACGCCGGACTGATCGGGGCGGCCGCGGTCGCCGCCGCTTCGGCCGGACCGTCCCGCGCGGGTGCCGGCGCCGCCGGCAGCCGCGCACCCCGTCCGTGACCCATCCGGAAAGAGAGCTCGTGGACCTCCTCTCCAACACCGTCCAGCCCTATGCCTGGGGCTCCCGCACCGCGATTCCGAGCCTCATGGGAACGCCGCCCACCGGCCAGCCCCAGGCGGAGTTGTGGATGGGGGCCCATCCCGCCGCGCCGTCCCGGGTCGACCGCGGGCACGGGCCGCTGCCCTTGGACCGGGTGATCGGCTCGGACCCGGCGACGGAACTCGGTACGCCCACCCTGCGCCGGTTCGGGCCCCGACTGCCGTTCCTGCTGAAGCTGCTCGCCGCCGACGCCCCGCTCTCCTTGCAGGTCCACCCCGATTCCGCCCGGGCCGAAGCGGGCTTCGCGCTGGAGAACGCCCTTGGAGTGCCCCTGGACGCTCCGCACCGCACCTACCGGGATCCCCACCACAAGCCCGAGATGATCGTCGCCCTCACCCGGTTCCACGGGCTGTGCGGTTTCCGAAGCGTCCGGCAGTGCGCCGACCTCCTGGACGCCCTTGCCGTGCCCGCCCTTCGTCCCCATGTCGAGGTACTGCGGACCCGGTCGGAAGAGACCGCCCTCGCGGAGGTCTTCACCGCCTTCCTCAGCCCGCCCGAAGGGCTCCTCGGCACCGTCACCGAAGCCGTCACGACAGCCGCCGCGCACGTGGGCCCGCACCAGAAGGACTTCCTCTGCTACGCGGAGGTCGCCCGGGCACACCCGGGCGACCCGGGGCTGCTGGCCGCCCTGATGCTGCGCCGTGTCGAACTGCGGCCGGGGGAGGCCCTGTTCCTCGGCGCCGGCGTCCCGCACGCGTACCTCTCCGGCCTCGGCGTGGAGATCATGGCGAACTCCGACAACGTCCTGCGCTGCGGACTGACGTCCAAACACGTCGACGCGGCCGAGCTGGTGCGCGTGATCCGTTTCGGCGCCCTCCCCGGCCGCGTCCTCACGCCCAGGGAGCGGGCGGGCGAAGAGGTCTACCCGATCCCCGTCGACGACTTCCGGCTGTCGCGATTCCGGCTCCGCCGTTCGGAGCGGCCGCGTCCGCTTCCCGCCGGAGTCCCGCGGATCGTCCTGTGCGTCGAGGGAGCGGCGCGGGTGACCTCGGTGGCGACGGGCGACACCCTGCGGATCGGACCGGGGCAGTCCCTCTACGTCCCCGCGGCCGAGGCGGTCTCCCTCGCGGGAGAAGGAGCCGTCTTCCGCGCGACGGTCGGAACCGGGGCCGCCGCCGACGCCCCTCCGGGTCCACGCGAAGACGACGAAGTAACTTAACCGGTTAGGTTCTGTCTATTGTTTTCCGGCCTCCTTCCCCTCTAGTCTCGTCATCGGTCGCCGGGCGTTCCGCGAATCCGCCACGCCACCACCGCGCGGGGGACATCCCCCGCCAGTCGGCGCACTTCCTCCCCTGCTCGGTGAGAGCCGAAGAAATACATCGAGCAGCGGGAATCCACCGGCCCACCCCCGCGTCCTCGACGCGTCGCTCCGCAGGACCGGCAGTACCGCACCCTCCATGTCAGGCAAGCCCGCACGCCACGGCACCGCGCCCCGGCATGCGCGCGACCGAGTTGGGAGCACCACATGAACAGGACACTGACCACCGCGGCGGGAGCGCTGCTCGCCCTCGCCGCCGCGACGGTCACCGCGCCCGTCGCGGCCCACGCGGCCGACACCTCCACCACCGGCTTCCACGTCACCGACGGCCGGCTCCTCGACGCCAACGGCCAGGACTTCGTCTTCCGCGGAGTCAACCACGCTCACGCCTGGTACCCCGGCAGGACCGGTCAGGCCCTGGCGGACCTCAAGGCGCTCGACGCCAACTCGGCCCGGATCGTGCTCAGCACGGGCGACCGGTGGACGAAGAACGGCGCCGCCGACGTCGCGAACATCGTCACCCAGTGCAAGGCCAACAAGCTGGTCTGCGTCCTCGAGGCCCACGACACCACCGGCTACGGCGAACAGAGCGGAGCCGTCTCCCTCGCCAAGGCGGTCGACTACTGGCTGGAGGTCGCCGGCGCGGTCAAGGGCCAGGAGAAGTACGTCGTCATCAACCTCGGCAACGAGCCGCACGGCAACACCGGTTACAGCGCCTGGACCGAGGACACCAAGAACGCCGTCACCCGGCTGCGCGCCGCCGGTTTCCACCACACCCTCATGGCGGACGCCCCCAACTGGGGTCAGGACTGGTCGAACACCATGCGGGACAACGCCCCCGCCGTCTTCGCCGCCGACCCGGAACGCAACACCGTCTTCTCCATCCACATGTACGGCGTCTACGACACCGCCGCCGAGGTCCAGGCGTACCTGAACAGCTTCGTCAGCCGGAAACTCCCCCTGGTGGTAGGAGAGTTCGGCAACGACCACTCGGACGGCAACCCGGACGAGGACGCCATCATGGCCACCGCCCGCCAGCTGAACCTCGGCTACCTGGGCTGGTCGTGGAGCGGCAACGGCGGGGGAGTGGAGTACCTCGACCTCGCCACCGACTTCGACGCGAACCGGCTCACGCCCTGGGGACAGCGCCTGTTCGACGGCGCCGACGGCATCCGGCAGACTTCGCGCGAGGCGAGCGTCTACGGAGGGACCGGCGGTGACACCCAGCCGCCGACCGCCCCCGGCGCTCCCACCGCATCAGAGGTGACCGCCACCGGGGCCCGGCTGACCTGGACCGCCGCCACCGACGGCACCGGCGTCACCGGCTACGACGTCGTCCGCGTCAACGGCTCGGCGGAGACCCCCGTCACCAACACGACGGGCACGAGCGCCACGCTCACCGGTCTGACGCCCTCCACGACCTACGCCTTCGCCGTGTACGCCCGTGATGCCGCCGGCAACCGTTCTCCGCGCTCCGTCACCACCACCCTCACCACCGCGGCCGGACCGTCCGCCGGAAACTGCACCGTCGGCTACCGGCTGCAGGACTGGGGTACCGGCTTCAACGCCGACGTCACCATCCGCAACACCGGTACCGAGGCCGTCAAGGGCTGGCGCCTCGACTTCGCCTTCCCGGGCGGCCAGACGGTGACCTCCGCTTGGAACGCCAAGGTCGCCCAGGAGGGCGACCAGGTGCACGCCACGCACGAATCCTGGACCGAGACCATCCCGGCCGGCGGCAGCGTGAGCTTCGGCCTGAGCGCCTCGTCCACCGGCGGCAACGCCGTTCCCGCCACCTTCACCCTCAACGGCGCCACCTGCGCCAAGAGCTGAGTCGCCCCGCCCCTCCGGGCCCCGT
>NZ_MWIG01000555.1:0-8386 GCF_002156145.1 Streptomyces sp. NRRL B-24572
CTTCTGAAACAGGCCCTAGCGGGGGTGTCCGGTTCGTGTCGTGTCCAGGGCCGTACGGGCTCGAGAGCCCGAGAAAGGGCCTGAGATCGTCGGCTCGTGGTTCGGGGTCCGGGGATATCGGGCAGCCTCGGCTTCGCCGTGAAGGGTTCCAGGGGCGAGGTGCAGGTAAGCGTTGACCGCCTTGGTCACGTTCCGTGCGCAAGCGCTCACGCAGGCGTATGGCGAGGCGGCGATGTCGTCGTCGAGACGCCCGCTGCTGTGGTGAAGGCGAATGGAACGGCGCCGGTGGGCGCTCCGCGGGTGCCGAGACGCTGGTCGAGGGTGAGGCCGGGCACGTACGCGGTGGCCGACCAGGGGTTCTCGGTATCCGGGTCTGCTGCGAGGAGTGGGATGAGGCATGACCCGTGCGCACGCGAGGAGAGCCGCACCTCTCGGCGAAAGCGGGCCCGGAACTCAGGGGCCTCGGCCTGCGCGGGGTGGATCGTCTTCACAGCGACGCGGAGGCCGGCTGGATCGAGACCGCCGCGGACGGTGCCCATGCCACCCGGGCCGAGACGGCCGATGATCCGGTAGGGGCCGACCCGCTTCGGGGCACCGGAGCGGGCGGCCTCTTCTGCGGTGAAGCGCCATGAGGCCGACACACACCCATGGACGGAGTCCCCGACCCAGGAACGGGATGGTATCGGCAGACCGCTTTGGCAGGCGGGGCGGTTCTCTGTTTCGTTGTCGCTGGGAAGGATCGCGGAGGGGTATGAGGCTGAGCTCGGGCGCGAGTTGGGGACCAGTTGGGGAGCAGCGCACTTGACCGACCGGAGGGCACCTTGACTTGGTCAAGGTGCACTCCGTGGGGGTCAGGGCTTCGGGACGGTGTCGATGTAGTCGGTGCCGGTGCTGTGGAAGCCGTCCACCGTCTTCTGGACGTCCGCCGGGGAGACGGCCTCGTCGGCCTTGTAGTAGACCCAGTCGACCTTCATGTCCCAGGTGCGCGGGCCACCGGTGAAGGGGAGGTCGATGAGCCAGTTGCTGAAGTGGATGTCCATCTGCTCGCGCGGGACGTACGTGCCGGAGCTGGTGAAGAGCTCCTTGCCGTCCAGGGAGTAGACGACCTTTCCGTCCATGGCGGTGATCATCATGGTGTGCCAGCCCCCGAGGCGCCGCTTGAGGGTGTGGTGGACCCGGTCCGGCGGGTCGGCCCTGTACCAGCTGACGTTGTCGAGCCGCGGGCCCACCGAGCCCCAGCCGCCGTTCGGCAGGTACTCGAAGTCGAGTTCGCTGTAGTTCTCCGAGGAGTCCGAGGGGGAGATCGGGAAGAAGGTCTGGACGACGTGGTCGCCGTTGCGTCCGCTCGTGGGCCGGTCGCTGAGGTGGACCCGGGCGGCGAAGGTTCCCGTGAAGAAGTTCCGGCTCGTGGTCTGCACCTCGACCTGCGTGGTGCCCTGCCCGGTGCCGTCGGTGGAGGAGCGCAGTCGTAGGACCTTGCCCCCCTTGGCCGTCGGGTCGGAGGGGAAGGTGGCGCCGTCGGCGCTCCAGGTGTCCTTGATCCCCGGGCCGCCCCCGCCGGTACGGATCTCCCAGCCGTGCGCGGCGAGGGAAGGGTCGTCGGCGCCGGTGTAGTCGAAGTCGTCGAACAGGGTTCCCGGCGGTCCGGTGGGCGTCGGCGAGGCCTCCTGCGCGGGCCCGGCGGCGTCGGTGCCCCCGCCGGTCGCGGGGGCGGCGGAACACGCGGCGAGTACGCACAGGAGGGCGGGCAGCGTGAGCGCGGTCCACGCTCGGCGGCGAGAGGTGCGGCGGGGCTGGCTCACGCAGGCTCCTTGGGGCGTAGAGGCGGTGTCTGGACACGCCCGTCACATGTGGATCAATCGCTGATCGCATGAATCGAGCGGTCATCCTAGCGAAGGATTCACGCCACACCGCCTCGTGTTCGCGGCTTGGTCGCCCATGGGCCCGGAGGAGCCCGTCGAGATACCGATCCGGTTACGACGGTCGATCGGACCCTGTCAAATACGCGCATTGCGCACCAATCGATTCGGGCAATGCGCTACGGTCCGCTCTACGCTTCACCGGTCTCCACACCCTGCACAAAAAGGCCACGAATGATGCGCCAAGTCTCCACAGCCTCCCGGCGCGAACCGGTCCACACGGCGCAGCCCGTCGTGGCTGAATCACGCCATGAGGAGCCTGCTCCGGCACCGGTGTTCGTCGACCAGTCGGGTCTGCGCAGCCGGCTGTTCCGGCGCTTCGGCTGGCCGGTCTCCGTGGTCGGCGCGATCCTGGCGGCCGCCATGGGCGGCAGCCTGATCGGCATGCAGTCGGACGCCCCGGCGATGGGGATACCGCCGGAGCCCTCGTACCTGCCCGCCAAGGGCCCCTTGTCGCCCTCCTGGCCCTAGAGGGCGCGGTCTGCGACACCCGCCCGAAAAGTTCGACCATCACGTCGAACACCATGACATTCCGCCACATGCCGCGACCCTCGCGCCGCCCGGAGCAACGCCTGCGGGCCCGCCGAGCGTGCCTGAGCGTCCGCACCACCCATCTCCAGGAGCGCCCTTGTCCCGCCACCAGCGTCGTCGGCAGTCCCTGCTGAGGCCGCGCCGACTGGCCGCTCCGCCGCTGCGCTTCTTCATGCCGCTGTCCCTGCTGGCCTGCCTGCTCGCGCTCCTCGTCCTGCGCGGCCTCGCCACCAACGAGGCGTTCCACGACACCCGGATCGCGACCTCGGTCGACAAGACGACCGTGCCGGAGAACCTGCTCAAGGGCGGCCCGATCATCGACGCGCGCGGCACCAGGAACGAGCGCCCGGTGAGTTATCGGATCCCCAACCACACCGTGGTCCTGAGCTTCGACGACGGCCCCTCGCCGGAGTGGACCCCGAAGATCCTGGACGTGCTCGCGGCCCACGACGTCCGCGCGGACTTCTTCGTGACCGGCGCGATGACCACGCGCCACCCGGAGCTGATCCGGCAGATCGTCGCGGGTGGCCACGAGATCGGCGTGCACACCTTCACCCATCCCGATCTGGCGTACCAGTCCCACGCCCGGATCAGCTGGGAGCTGGCGCAGACGCAACTGGCGCTGGCCGGCGTCGCGGGCGTCCACAGCGCGCTGTTCCGCCCGCCGTACTCCTCCGACGCCTCGGCCCTCGACGACTGGAACTATCCGGTGATCAAGTACGTGGGCGCGCACGGCTACCTCACCGCGTTCATCGACCGCGACACCGACGACTGGAAGCGTCCCGGCGTCGACGAGATCGTCAAGGCGGCGATGCCGCGCAAGCCCGGCGCGGGCGAGGTGATCCTGCTGCACGACGCGGGTGGCGACCGCACCGAGACCATCGCCGCGCTCGAGCAGATCATCGTGAAGCTGCAGGGCGAGGGGTACCGCTTCGCCACCGTCTCCGAGGCGCTCGGCGCCACCGACGCCACCCTGCCGGTGCACGGCTACCAGCTGTGGGCGGGCAAGTGCTTCATCTGGGCCAGCAAGGCCGCCGTGCTCACCCTGCCGGTGCTGGTCGCGCTCCTTGCCGTCGTCGGCTTCCTCAACTTCGGCCGGTTCGCGCTGATGCTCGTCCTCGCGCCGCTCCACGCCCGGCGCTCCCGGCGGCGGGACGCGTGGGGACCACCCGTCACCGAGCCGGTCACCGTCCTCGTTCCGGCCTACAACGAGCGTGAGTGCATCGCGAACACCCTCAACTCCCTGATCGCCAGTGACCATCCGATCGAAGTGATCGTCATCGACGACGGCTCCACGGACGGCACCGCGGACATCGTCGAGGAGATGAATCTGCCGTTCGTCCGGCTGATCCGCAAGGTCAACGGCGGCAAGTCCAGCGCGCTCAACACCGGCATAGCGGCCGCGTCGCACGACATCATCGTGATGATGGACGGCGACACCGTCTTCGAGCCGTCCACCGTGCGCGAGCTGGTCCAGCCCTTCGGCGACCGGGGGATCGGGGCGGTCGCGGGCAACGCCAAGGTCGGCAACCGCGACAGCCTGATCGGCGCCTGGCAGCACATCGAGTACGTCCTCGGCCACAACCTGGACCGCCGGATGTACGACATGCTCAACGTCATCCCGACCATCCCCGGCGCGGTCGGCGCCTTCCGCAAGGAGGCCCTGCAGCGGGTCGGCGGGATGAGCGACGACACCCTCGCCGAGGACACCGACATCACCATGGCGGTGCTCTGCGACGGCTGGCGGATCGTCTACGCCGAGCGCGCCCGCGCCTGGACCGAGGCCCCCGCCAGCATCCAGCAGCTCTGGTCCCAGCGGTACCGCTGGAGCTACGGCAGCATGCAGGCGATGTGGAAGCACCGGCGCGCCGTGACCTCCCGGGGTCCGGCCGGGCGCTTCGGCCGGATCGGGCTGCCCCTCGTCGTGCTGTTCGGCGTGGTCGCCCCGCTGCTCGCGCCGCTGGTCGACATGTTCCTGCTGTACGGCGTGCTGTTCGCGGACGCCCCGATCACCCTCACCAGCTGGGGCGGCTTCATCCTGCTCCAGGCCGCGCTGTCCTGGTACGCCTTCCGGCTCGACGGCGAGAAGCCCCTGCACCTGATCAGCCTGCCGCTCCAGCAGGTGGTCTATCGGCAGCTGATGTACATCGTCCTGTTGCAGTCCACGATCACGGCGCTGACCGGTGGCCGACTGCGCTGGCAGAAGCTCCGGCGCACCGGCGAGGTCGCCGCCGCACCCGTGGAGGCCTGACCATGACCGCATCCTTCGGGTTCGGGGGCACCCAGGACACCGTCCAGCTGCGCATCCCCGCCGTGCTGCGCCAGGAACCGGAGCCGGAACCGTCGGCACCGTCCCCGCGCAAGGGCGGCCGGGACCGCTACCTCGACCTGCTGCGCGCGCTGGCCCTGGTGCGCGTGGTGCTCTACCACAACTTCGGCTGGTTCTGGCTGCCCATCGTCTTCCCGTCGATGGGAGTGATGTTCGCGCTGGCCGGGTCGCTGATGGCACGCTCGCTCAGCCGTCCCGCCCTGGGCGTCATCCGGGGCCGTCTGCGCCGACTGCTGCCGCCGATGTGGCTGTTCGGCGCGGTCATGCTCACCCTCGAGATCGTCGACGGCTGGGGGCCCGGGGCCGAGGGGCATCCCAACTGGTGGTGGGGCAAGCTGCTGTTCTGGTTCGTGCCGCTGAGCACTCCGCCGTACGCCGAATCACTGCATGGTTTCGACCATCTCGTGGGGCAGGGCTGGGCGGTGCAGGTCATCGTCCCGCTCTGGTACCTCCGCGCGTACCTCTGGTACGTCCTGCTCTCACCGTTGATGCTGTGGGCGCTGCGGCGGATGCCGGTGGTGACGCTGTCCGTGCCGCTCGCGCTGACGATCGTCATGAACACGTTCTTCATCGACCAGGAGTTCGTCTACAGCCGGGTCTGGGAGACCGTCAGCGACTTCGCCACGTTCGGCTCCTGCTGGATCCTCGGCATGGCTCACCAGGAGGGCCTGCTCAGGAAGATCCCGCAGTACGTCCTGCCGTCCGTCGCGCCGCTGATCATGGTGGCCGGCTGGTGGTACCTGCAGACCCGGCCGGTCGACCCGACCGTGCCCACCGACATCGAGAGCTGGCCGATAGCCCAGGCCCTGTGGTCCTTCGGCTTCGTCGCCATCCTGCTCCACGTCAGTCCCTCCTGGGAACAGTGGCCCAAACCACTGGAACGCTGGAACGGCCTGGTCAGCCTGCTCAACGCACGCGCCGTCAGCGTCTACCTCTGGCACGAGACCGCGTTGGTGGCCGCCATCCCCCTGATCGACCCCCTCTGGTCCGTCGACTTCTTCTACGAGCACGGCCAGTGGCTGCTGACCAGCCAGTGGTTCCCGCTGCTGGTGGCGATCCCGCTGATCGGACTGCTGGTGCTGACCTTCGGCTGGGTCGAGGACGTGGCCGCGAAGCGCTCTCCGCGGCTCTTCCCGTACCCGCGCCGCGTGCGGGGCAGGCGCCGGGCCGGCGCCTGACGCGGGCCGTCCGAACCGCGGACGTGCAGGGACGGCAATGACCCGCGCCACCGATTCCGGCTCGCTGTGGAAGCACTCGAAACGCCCCGCGCGCCCGCGGGACACGGCGTGACCTTCGCGGATCGAGCGACGGGACGGTGCACACCAGTGACCGGCTCGCCCGCGCCGCCTGCCGGGCCGACGGCCCCCCGGCCCGACTGGCGGCGACGGACGTGTGGCGGGGGTCATCGGCCGGTGCCTCCGTAGACGACGGCCTCGTCCGAGTCGCTGTCCGGACCGAAGGCGGTGTGGACGGCGCGCACGGCCTCGTTGACGTCGTCGGCGCGGGTGACGACCGAGATGCGGATCTCGGAGGTCGAGATCAGCTCGATGTTCACGCCCGCGTCGGACAGCACCTTGGAGCCGGAGGCGGCGAGCTCCAGCATGTCCTCGAAGGAGATCCAGTCGATCTTCTTCGCCTTCTTCACCACACGCGGGTCGGCCGTGAACACGCCGTCTGATGGCCGTCCTTCTTGGTGTCCACGATCCGCTTGGCGACGCGCTCGATGCCTTCGGCATCGGCAACGGAGGAGCCTCCGTACTTCTGCACGACAAGGCCGTTCATCTCACACTCCCTTCCCTGGTGGGTCGGCTATGCCGTCCGACGGTTCCGGATGGCCCCGACCAGGCCGGTGACCAGGTTCGCCCGCTCCTCCATCGTGTCGACGAGCAGGAACTCGTGGTCTGCGTGGGCGCCGCCGCCCACGGCGCCCAGACCGTCGAGGGTGGGGATGCCGAGCGCGCCCGTGAAGTTGCCGTCGCTGCCGCCGCCGACGGCCACGCCCTCGATCCCCGGCTGCAGTTCGCGCGCCAGCTCGAAGAGCGTCCGGGACGCCGACTCCGGCATCGGCGGCCGGTTCACGCCTCCGCGGACGGTGAGGGCGGCCCCCGCCAGACGGGGGGGCAGCCCCGCGAACGCCGCCTCGACACGGTCCTTCTCCTCGTTCGACTCGACGCGGACGTCGACCCACACCGTGGCCTGCGCGGGAATGACGTTGTCGGAGGTCCCCGCGGACGCCACGGTGGGGGACACGGTCGTGCCGATCTCGGGACGGCTCAGCGCCTGAATGGCCAGCACCTGGTGGGCGGCCTCGACCAGGGCGTTGACGCCGGCCTCGGGCTCGAGACCGGCGTGCGACGCGCGTCCGGTGACGCACACCTCGAACGTGCCGCATCCCTTCCGCGCGGTCTTGAGCCCTCCGCCGTCGGCCGCCCCTTCGAAGACCAGGACGTGGCCGCAGGCGCGGGCCCGTTCCTCGATCAGCGCGCGGGAGGACGCCGAGCCGATCTCCTCGTCCGCCGTCACCAGGATCTCCACCCCGGTCAGGTCGTCCAGCGCGGACAGTCCGTGGATGGCCTGGACGAGCCCTCCGAGCATGTCGAAGACCCCGGGGCCGAGAACCCGCCCGTCCTCCACCCGGAAGGGACGCCGCTCCAGGGTGCCCAGGGGGAAGACGGTGTCGTGGTGACCGAGCACGAGCACCTGGGGCGATCCGCCGCCGCTCCAGTGGACATGGGGGCCGACGGGACCGTCGATCAGCACGGCCTGCCCGCCGAGTCTCTCCTCGATGACCGCGGCGACCGCGGCGGCGGACGCGTTGATGGCGTCGAGGTCCCGCGAGGGGGACTCGACCTCGACCAGGGTGCGCAGGTCCTCGAGCATGGCGTCCGTGCGCGGACGGGCATGGCGGTTCATGATCATGTCCTCAGTATGGTGCGGCTGATCCGGAAGACGGCTCCTGGAGGGCTTCCTCGGCGACGACGCGCATCGAGCTCTCCAGAGCGGCCAGGAACCGCTCGTCGGTCTCCGGGGTCTGGGGCAGGGACAGGGACAGGGACAGGGTGACGAAACCGCTCTTCCCGATGTGGACGCCGCGCTCGAGCATCTCGTGGAAGAGCAGCTCGATCGGCCGCTTGTCGGTGCCGAGGCGGGCGTCGGCATCGCGCTGGGCGACGAGTGCGTCGTCGGGGCCGGTCTGTACGTCACGGCCGGCACCCGGGTGACCATGCCCGACGGCCAGATCGTGAAGGCCCGCGAGCTCTCCGGCGGCGACAACGTCCTCTTCCGCCGCAACTCGGTCACCGGCGCCGTCGAGGCCCGCCCGAACAACGCGGTCTGGGGCGGGCTCAACGAGATCCTGCACAGTCACAACTGACGTCCCGTCACAGTCGGCGGTGTCGACCGTGTGCTGGGCACGCATGTGCGACGACGAAGCTCCTGGCAGACGGGTTCACGACCAGGATCACCCGTGTCTGCCAGGAGCTCCGTGTGCTTGTCCACGGCCGTCAACCGGCGACGACGATGGGGCACCTGAGGTGTGCGGAGAGCGCCGTGCCCGCGTAGGGGGCTCGGTCGGCCCTGTGCCGGGAGGCCAGGGCCTGTCCGGCGG
>NZ_MWIG01000556.1:0-5780 GCF_002156145.1 Streptomyces sp. NRRL B-24572
CGGATCATGGCCGGGTCCGCGGCGTCCGGCACGGCACCTCGCAAGGCGTCGGACAGGCCCTAGGCTGGCCCGCATGGCCACGCTGATCCTCGTCCGGCACGGACGCTCCACCGCCAACACCTCCGGGGTCCTCGCCGGGCGCCTGCCCGGTATCGCGCTCGACGAGCGCGGGGCCGCGCAGGCCGCCGCCCTTCCCGGGCGCCTCGCGGAGGTCCCGCTCGCCGCGGCCGTCACCAGCCCCCTCCAGCGCTGCCGGGAGACCCTGCGGCCGCTCCTGGACGCCCGCCCCGGCCTCCCGCTCCACGTCGAGGACCGGATCAGCGAGTGCGACTACGGCGACTGGTCCGGCCGCAAGCTGGCGGAGCTCAACGACGAGCCGCTGATGGACGTCGTCCAGCAGCACCCGTCCGCCGCCGCCTTCCCCGGCGGCGAGTCCATGCGCGCCATGCAGGACCGCGCCGTCGAGGCCGTACGCGACTGGAACGCCCGCATCGAGGCCGAGCACGGCGAGGACGCCACGTACCTCATGTGCTCCCACGGGGACATCGTGAAGGCGATCGTCGCCGACGCCCTCGGGCTCCACCTCGACCTCTTCCAGCGCATCCACGTCGACCCCTGCTCGGTCACCGCGATCCGCTACACGCGCGTGCGTCCCTTCCTCCTCCGTCTCGGCGACACCGGGGACTTCGCCGGCTTCGCCCCCCGCGAGCACCCCGACAGCAGCGGGACGGCAGAGGTCGGTGGTGGTGCGGGCGCACCGTGATCCCCTCGCGCAGTAGGGTGGACGCGCCGCTGTAGTACGACTGTCGAGACTCAAGGGAGCCGGGAACGTGTCCCGTCAGGTGTTCCTCTACGACCCACCGGAGCGTTTCGTGGCCGGCACGGTCGGGCTGCCTGGCCGCCGTACCTTCTTCCTCCAGGCGTCCGCCGGCGGCCGGGTCACCAGCGTCGCCCTGGAGAAGACCCAGGTCGCGGCCCTCGCCGAGCGCATGGACGAACTCCTCGACGAGGTCGTCCGCCGCACCGGGGGCAACGCGCCCGTACCGGCCGTCGCACCGGCCGAGATCGCGGACACCGCCCCCCTCGACGTGCCCGTCGAGGAGGAGTTCCGGGTCGGCACCATGGCCCTCGCCTGGGACGGCGAGGAGCAGCGCATGATCGTCGAGGCGCAGGCGCTCGTCGAACTCGACGCGGACTCCGAGGAGGACCTCGCCGAGGCCGAGGAGCGGATGCTCCAGGACGAGGAGAACGGCCCGCCGATGCTCCGCGTCCGCCTCAGCGGGGCCCAGGCCCGGGCCTTCGCCAAGCGGGCCCTGGACGTCGTCAACGCCGGCCGCCCGCCGTGCCCGCTGTGCAGCCTGCCGCTCGACCCCGAGGGGCACGTCTGCCCGCGCCAGAACGGATACCGCCGCGGAGCATGAGCAGCCCCGAGAGCCCGCGCGACATCGAGCTGCTCGCACGCGGTGAGCTGACCGTGCGCGGCCGGGTCCGCGAGGCGTCCAACGCCGTGCTGTACTGCTCCGTCGCCCACGAGGGCCGCGAGGCCGCCTGCGTCTACAAGCCGGTCGCGGGGGAGCAGCCCCTGTGGGACTTCCCCGACGGCACCCTCGCCCAGCGAGAGGTCGCCGCGTACGAGATCTCCGAGGCCACCGGCTGGGGCCTGGTCCCGCCGACCGTGCTCCGCGACGGGCCGTACGGGGAGGGCATGGTCCAGCTGTGGATCGAGGCCGACCCCGGGGCCCGGCTCCTGGCCCTCACCGAGGACGAGGAGGCGGGCGAGGGCTGGAAGGCCGTGGGGCCCGCGCAGATCGACGAGGAGCGCACCGCGCTCCTCGTCCACGCGGACACCCCCGAGCTGCGCCGGCTCGCCGTCCTGGACGCCGTCATCAACAACGGCGACCGCAAGGGCGGGCACCTGCTGCCCGCCCCCGGCGGGCGGCTGTACGGCATCGACCACGGGGTGACCTTCCACGTCGACGACAAGCTGCGCACCCTGCTGTGGGGCTGGGCGGGCGAGGAGCTGCCCGCCGAGGCGGTCGGCGTGCTCGACGCGCTCGACCGGTCCCTGGACCCGGGAGCGCCGCTCGCCACCCGACTGGCGGAACTCCTGACCGGCGCCGAGGTGGCGGCGGTACGCGCCCGCGTGGAGGCGCTGCGCGCCACCGGACGGCACCCGGAGCCCTCGGGCCGGTGGCCCGCGATCCCCTGGCCGCCCGTCTGAGGTCCCGGTCACACCCGCAGGGCCCCCTGGGCCCGCACGCGAGGTCCCGGCTCCCGCGTGCGGGCCCCGGCCCCCGCACGGGGGCGGTGCCTGCCCCACACGGGGCGGTGCCTGCCCCGCACGGGGCGGCGCTTGCCCCACACGGGGCGGTGGTGGCCCGCCCGGGACGGTGCCGGCCCCCGGCGACGGTCCCGCCCCAGCGACCGAATGTTTTCGGCCACGTCCTCCGAGGGGTGTGAACCCCTCGGGGGTATGCACGCACGCCTCCGACCCGCAAGAGCGCCTAATCGGTCAAGATCCCGGATCCGGTTCGTATCCGGAACACCTGTCCGGTTACGCTCGGGGCATGCATGCCTGGCCCGCTTCTGAGGTCCCCGCCCTTCCCGGCAAGGGCCGCGACCTCCGGATCCACGACACCGCGACCGGCGGGCGAGTGACCCTCGCCCCCGGCCCCGTCGCCCGTATCTACGTCTGCGGCATCACGCCGTACGACGCGACCCACATGGGTCACGCGGCGACCTACAACGCGTTCGACCTCGTTCAGCGCGTGTGGCTCGACACCAAGCGGCAGGTCCACTACGTCCAGAACGTCACCGACGTGGACGACCCGCTCCTGGAGCGCGCGATCCGCGACGGCATCGACTGGGTCGGCCTCGCCGAGCGCGAGACCGCCCTCTTCCGCGAGGACATGACCGCCCTGCGGATGCTGCCCCCGCAGCACTACATCGGCGCGGTCGAGGCGATACCGGGCATCATCCCGCTCGTCGAGCGGCTGCGTGACTCCGGTGCCGCGTACGAGCTCGACGGGGACATCTACTTCTCCGTCGAGGCCGACCCGCACTTCGGTCAGGTCTCGCACTACAGCACCGAGCTGATGCGCCACCTCTCCGCCGAGCGCGGCGGCGACCCGGACCGCCCGGGCAAGAAGAACCCGCTCGACCCGATGCTGTGGATGGCCGCCCGCGAGGGCGAGCCGAGCTGGGACGGCGGCAGCCTCGGCCCCGGCCGCCCCGGCTGGCACATCGAGTGCGTCGCCATCGCCCTCGACCACCTCGGCATGGGCTTCGACGTGCAGGGCGGCGGCTCCGACCTGATCTTCCCGCACCACGAGATGGGCGCCTCCCACGCCCAGACCCTCACGGGCGAGTTCCCCATGGCCAAGGCGTACGTCCACGCCGGCATGGTCGCCCTGCACGGCGAGAAGATGTCGAAGTCCAAGGGCAACCTGGTCTTCGTCTCCAAGCTCCGCCGCGACGGCGTCGACCCGGCCGCCATCCGGCTCGCGCTCCTCTCGCACCGCTACCGCGACGACTGGGAGTGGACCGACCAGGTCCTGGAGACGGCCGTGGAGCGGCTCGGCCGCTGGCGCGCCGCCGTCTCGCGCCCCGACGGCCCGTCCGCCGACGCGCTCGTCGAGGAGCTCCGCGAGGCCCTCTCCGACGACCTCGACACCCCCACCGCGCTCGCCGCGGTCGACCGCTGGGCCGCGCTCCAGACGGCCGAGGGCGGCGAGGACGAGTCCGCCCCCGGTCTCGTCTCGCGCGCTGTCGACGCACTGCTCGGTGTGGCCCTGTAACGAGCAGGACCGCACAACTCCCTTTCAGGCAACCGCCCTTGGACTTCTCGCCGAAGTCCGAGGGCGGTTCCGTTTTGTCCTGGCGGGGATGCTCGCTCCTGCGCTAAACAACCTCCATGCAATCATCATCACGCATGAAAGTTGCACTCGCCGGAGCCGTCCTCGGGCTCTTCGCGGCCTTCGCGGGACCCGGCTCCACCGCTTCGGCCACCCCCACCGACACCACGGTCGGCGACGTCACCGGCTTCGCCGCCGACGGATCCGTCTACCGGCTGACCGCCGGCCGCACCGAGGCCCGCGTCTCCTTCGTCACCGCCGACACCTTCCGCATCGAACTCGCCCCCGACGGCAGGTTCACCGACCCCACCGGCACCGACATCACCCTGCCCCAGGGCCCGCCCCCGGCCACCCGCTGGCGCGACCTCGGCGACCGCTACGAGCTCGCCACCTCCAAGGTGACCCTGCGCGCCACCAAGTCACCGCTGCGCTTCTCGGCCGCACGCGCCGACGGCACCCCCCTCTGGACCGAGACCCAGGGCCTCACCTGGAACCAGGACCGCACCGTCCAGACCCTGGCCCGCGGCGCCGACGAGCAGTTCTACGGCGCCGGCATGCAGAACGGCCGCGGCAACACCTCCCACCGCGGCAAGACCGTCGAGGTCGGCGTCGACTACAACTGGAACGACGGCGGCCACCCCAACTCCGTCCCGTTCTACCTCTCCTCCGCCGGCTACGGCGTCTACCGCAACACCTACGCCCCCAACACCTACGCCTTCACCGACCCCGTCACCACCAGCGCGAAGGAACAGCGCTTCGACGCCTACTACTTCGCCGGCGACGGGAAGGACGCCCTCAAGGACGTCATCGGGCAGTACACGCAGCTCACCGGCAAGCCCTTCCTGCCGCCCGTGTACGGCCTGGAGATAGGCGACTCCGACTGCTACCTCCACAACGCCAACCGGGGCGAGCGCCACACCCTCGACGCCCTGAAGGTCGCCGACGGCTACGTCGCCCACGACATGCCCAACGGCTGGATGCTCGTCAACGACGGCTACGGCTGCGGCTACGAGAACCTCGCCGAGACCTCCGCCGGCCTCGCGGACCGCGACATGAAGCTCGGCCTGTGGACCGAGGACGGCATCGACAAGCTCGCCGACCAGGTCAAGGCCGGCCAGCGGGTCGCCAAGCTCGACGTCGCCTGGGTCGGCTCCGGCTACAAGTTCGCCCTCGACGGCTGCAAGGACGCCCACGCCGGCATCGAGGCCAACAGCGACGCCCGCGGCTTCACCTGGGCCCCCGAGAGCTGGTCCGGCGCCCAGCGCTGCGGAGTCCAGTGGTCCGGCGACCAGTCGGGCTCCTGGGAGTACATCCGCTGGCAGATCCCGACGTACGCGGGCGCGTCCATGTCCGGACTCGCCTACACCACCGGTGACGTCGACGGCATCTTCGGCGGCAGCGCCAAGACGTACACCCGCGACCTCCAGTGGAAGATGTTCCTGCCCGTCACCATGACCATGGACGGCTGGGCCGCCAACGACAAGCAGCCCTTCCGCTACGGAGAGCCCTACACCGGCATCAACCGCGCCTCGCTCAAGCTGCACGAGGCCCTGCTCCCGTACATCTACAGCCACGCGTACCGGGCCACGAAGACCGGCGTCGGCCTCGCCCGGCCGCTCGCCCTGGAGTACCCGGACGACCCGAAGGCCACGACCGAGGCCGCGAAGTACGAGTTCCTCAGCGGCGAGGACTTCCTGGTCGCCCCCGTCTACCAGGACGCGACGGAGCGCGACGGCATCTATCTGCCGAAGGGCACCTGGATCGACTACTGGAGCGGGCGCACCTACCAGGGCCCCGTCACCGTCGACGACTACAGCGCCCCCCTCGACACCCTGCCCCTCTTCGTCCGCGCCGGGGCGGCCGTCCCGGTACGAGCGGATGGAGCCGGGCCACATGGGGACGGCCGCCCCGGCGCGGACGAAGAGG
>NZ_MWIG01000557.1:0-4092 GCF_002156145.1 Streptomyces sp. NRRL B-24572
AGTGCGTTGAGCATGACGACCCCTCTGCGGTCTAGCGTTGCTAGCAGTTGAGGCAACGCTAGACCGCAGAGGGGTCGTCATGCTCAACGCACTGCAGGTGTTCACCACCGTCGTCGTCGGCCTGATGGTGGGGGTGGAGTTCTCCGTCGCCTTCGTGATGAACCCGATCTTCAACGCGCTCCCGGACGACAGCAATCAACAGGCCCACTCCCACGGGGGCCGGATGCTCGGCGCGCTCATGCCGTTCTGGTACATCGGCTCGCTCGTCCTCAGCGCGGTCTGGGCCATCGCCGGATGGGACCGCCCCGGCGCCGGACTCGTCGTCATCGCCGCCGCGCTGCTGATCGTGAGCGTGATCATGTCGCTCCTGCTGCTCGTCCCGATCAACAACCGGGGCAAGACGTGGACCCCCGAGAACCGGCCCGCGGACTGGAAGGAGCAGATGAACCGCTGGGAGCGCTACCACTACGGCCGCGTCGCCGTCATCATCGCCGCCTTCACCCTGCTGGTCACCGCCCTCGTCTGAGGCCCCGGGCCCCATGCGTCTCAGCAAGCTCCACGAAGCTCACCAATCCGCCGAAGACCCGCAAGGAGAAGAACCGTGCCGCTGAAGAAGACCAACACCGTCCTGGCCGCCGCCTTCATCCTCTTCGTCCTCTGGTTCGGGACGGAGTACATCCTGAGCCCGGAGACGGTCGCGCCGGGCTACGGCCTGCCGAGCTGGCCGTCCGGCGACGGCGACGGCTTCCTGGTCGTCAAGGGGATCCGCGACGTCGTCATGGCCCTGGTCCTGGGCGTCCTGCTGGTGACGGGTCAGCGCCGGGCGCTGGGCTGGGCGCTGCTCGTGGAGGCCTTCGCCGCGTACGGCGACATGACCAACGTGCTGGCCCACCACGGCTCCGTGGCCACGGCGTTCGGCGTCCACTGCCTGACCGCGACGGCAATGGTGGCCAACGGCCTGCTGCTCCTGCGCGAGACCCGCAAGGTCGCGACGGCTCCGGCGACGCCCGCCCCGCAGCCCGCCTAGGACCTGTCTGACGATTCGCTGCGGGCCAGCGTCGCGCGCCCGGCGCGAATCGTCAGACAGGGCCCAGGCCACGGCAACGGCGGGAACGGCGGCACCGGGGGCTCCGGCTCCCTCCTCGGCCTGAACCTCGGCGGCCTGATCCCGATGTTCAACAACATCTCCACGAACAGCAACATCCACAGCCCCGGTGCCTCCAACACCAGTGGCCAGGCCTTCCACGTGAACGCACCCTGACCGGCTGAAAGGGCGCCCGGCCCACCGCCGAGCGGCCCCTCTCGATCCGCTGTGCAGCTCACGCTCGGGGCACCCCCGTCCCCGGGTGCGCCCGAAGCCGAAGCAGTGGCTCCCGTACGCCCCGAGGAGATCAAGCGAGGGCCTGAAGCACTCGTGGAGCAGGACTCCACCGTGATCTGACTGGACCTCTCCGTATACGCCCCTCACTTCCCGTTGGGGAGCCCGAGTACGACTCGGCGCTCCACGGTGGGGCGGGGCTCGGGTTCGTTCGTTGCTTCCTGTGCGGGGACCCGGGGCCCTGGCCTGCGGTTGTAGGAGTGGTGGGAGCAGGTGCAGCGGCGTACGACCAGAATCCCCGCGCCGTGCGGCAGCGGAACGTCCTTCGTCTGTCGGCACTCGCGGTGCATGTCCTCGTAGCCCGCGACCTGGGCGAGCCTGCACTCGGGGGACACGGCCGGCGCCCCCATCAGAGGACCCCGCCGCTGCTGGCCGAGTTCAGAGCGCGGTTGCGTTCCCTCATGGCCGTGAGCCGCTCCTCGCTGGTGGCCGGGCGGATATGAGCGGGGTCGGCGTCCCACTCCCGTCCGCCGGCGACCGGCCGGAGCTGCACGGCCGGACCGACGTGGCCCATCACGTACCCGAGCCTGTCGGTCCGGGCGTCGACCACGAGAGCCCCGACGCCGGCCGTCACCCCGCAGTCCCCCGCCGGAGCGCTTCGGCCAGCCGGGCAGCGACGTCGGCGCGCACCCGGCCCAGCTCCACGAGTTTCAGAGCCGGAGATCCGAGGTCGACTCCCAGCGACGGCAGGACGACCCCGACCCCGGCCAGTGCTTCCCGCAGGGACTCCATCGATACGAACGGGTCCACCTCGTGCAGTTCCTTCGTCTTCATGAACTCGACGCTAGGAACGGGGGGTTGCTCGGCGGTACGCCGTTTTCTCGCATTTGCTCGACGCGTGGACCAGATTGCTCGTGTTTTCTCCTGGACTCCGGCTGAACCCATAGTGCCGAGCCGGACCGCCGACCAGGCTGTTGGATCAACACCCCTGGAAGGGAGAGCGTCCATGGCACGCCAGTTGCGCTTCACCGGTACCGACAGCAAGATCGACGGCTGCCCCGCCCTGCACGCGGACGAGGCGACCGGCGAGATCATCGTCCAGGGCACGCCCATCACCGACCCGGCAGACCTCGCGCAGCTCCAGCTGCCCACCGAAGACTTCTGGATCTTCGACTCGCGCATCGTCGCCCTCCTCCGCTTCGACGACGAAGACAACTTGCTCGGCGTCGAGCTGATCACCGAACCGGCGGCGGTCGTCCGGTACTGCGTCGCCCGCGACGCGGCCATGCACCACGCCGTTCCGTACGACCGGTTCGCCACGCAGGTGGCTGCGGCCGAGTGACGGGGGACCGGTGAGCACGGACTACCAGCAGGCCCGGGAAGCGTTGGGGGCGCGCCTTCGCGAACTTCGCTTCACCTGCCCTGCCGGCCGGCTCACCGGTCAGCGGCTCGCCCAGCGGCTCGGCTGGCAGGGGTCCAAGGTCAGCAAGCTGGAGAACGGGAAGCAGACGGCCTCGCCCGAGGATCTGCGGGCGTGGGCCGACGCGACCGGGCAGCCCGATGCGTACCCCGAGCTGGCCGCTCGGCTGGCCGGGTTCGAGTCGCACATCCGGTCATGGCGCAGGGCTCTGGCGAACGGCTTCAAGCCCATGAACGAGGGGCTCACCGCCGAGATCAACCGCACCTCGAACATCTGGGTGTGGGAAGAGGCCGTGGTCCCCGGGCTGATGCAGACCCCCGAGTACGCGCGCCACGTCGTCCAGCGGTACGCGGACCTGCTGAACGTGGCCAAGGGCGTCGAGGACGCCGTACGCGCCCGGGCCCAGCGCCAGGAGTGGCTGTACCAGCCCGGCCGCAAGCTGCGCGTACTGATGTGGGAGGCCGCGTTGCGCTCGCTGATCTGCCCGCCGTCCGTGCTGGCCGCCCAGCTCGACCGCCTCACCGGCATGATCGGCATGGACACGGTCGAGCTGGGCGTCGTGCCGTTCACGGCACCGGTGAAGATCGTCCCCGCCAACGGCTTCTGGGTCCTGGACGACCGGCTGGTGGTCGCGGAGGACTGGCACGCCGAGCTGTGGCTGGACGACGCCGACAACATCGCCCTGTACCGGAAGGTCTGGAAGACCCTTCGCGAGTCGGCGGTGTACGGGGCCGACGCCCACAACGTCATCAACTCGGCCCGGCGCGCACTGGGTTCCCGCTGACGGACGGAGCCGGAGGGCGCTTCACTCGTACGGGGGTTCTTCGTACGGTGTGTCGGTCTGGACACGGTTTGCACGGTACGTTCACGCAAAACGGCCCCCGTCGATGGCGCCAACCATCGGCGAGGGCCTGAACCACTTGTGGAATCGGAGTCCACTGTGATCTATCGGCACTTTAACGCGCCCGCATGCGGCTTCACCCAGTTCTCGCACGACATCATCCGGCATCCCCGCCTCTCCTCCGACGCCGTCCGCCTCCTGACCTGGCAGCTCTCCCTCCCCCACGGCGCCCGCGAATCCCTCTCCCGCACCGCCGAACGTGCCCGGATCGGGGGATCCGCCTTCATCCGCGCCAAGCGCCAGCTCAAGGACGAAGGCTTCGTCCACGAACGGCGGGTGCAGGGGCCCGGCGGCCTCTGGTCCACCCAACAGCTCGTCTCCAGCACCCCGTTGACCGCCGACCAGGCCGCCAAACTCCTCGCCCGCGAGCCCGTACCCGCGTCTTCCCAGGTCGCACCGACTCCCCCGAAACCGGCCGTCGGCCGGCCGACGGCCGGTTTCGGGGGAGTCGGT
>NZ_MWIG01000558.1:0-4904 GCF_002156145.1 Streptomyces sp. NRRL B-24572
TCCTACGGCCTGATCGCCGCGAGCCGGCAGGCCGACCTGCCGCTCTACCTGGGCTCCTACCCGATCACCCCGGCCTCCGACATCCTGCACGAGCTGTCCAGGCACAAGAACTTCGGCGTGCGCACCTTCCAGGCCGAGGACGAGATCGCCGGCATCGGCGCCGCGCTCGGCGCCGCCTTCGGCGGCTCGCTCGCCGTGACCACCACGAGTGGCCCGGGTGTGGCGCTGAAGTCCGAGACGATCGGACTGGCGGTCTCGCTGGAGCTGCCGCTGCTGATCGTCGACATCCAGCGCGGCGGACCCTCCACCGGTCTCCCGACGAAGACCGAGCAGGCCGACCTGCTGCAGGCCATGTACGGCCGCAACGGCGAGGCCCCCGTCCCGGTCGTGGCCCCCAAGACGCCGGCGGACTGCTTCGACGCCGCCCTGGAGGCGGCGCGGATCGCGCTGGCCTACCGCACGCCGGTCTTCCTGCTCTCCGACGGCTATCTGGCCAACGGCTCCGAGCCCTGGCGCATCCCGGACGTCGAGGACCTGCCCGACCTGACGACCCCGTTCGCCACCGGCCCGAACCACACCCTCGCCGACGGCACCGAGGTCTTCTGGCCCTACAAGCGCGACCCGGAGACCCTGGCCCGCCCCTGGGCCGTGCCCGGCACCCCCGGCCTGGAGCACCGCATCGGCGGCATCGAGAAGCAGGACGGCACCGGCAACATCAGCTACGACCCGGCCAACCACGAGTTCATGGTCCGCACCCGCCAGGCCAAGATCGACGGCATCGCCGTGCCCGATCTGGAGGTCGACGACCCGGACGGCGCGCGCACCCTGGTCCTGGGCTGGGGCTCCACCTACGGCCCGATCACCGCCGCCGTGCGCCGCATCCGCCGCGAGGGCGGGCACATCGCCCAGACCCACCTGCGCCACCTCAACCCCTTCCCCAAGAACCTCGGCGAGATCCTGAAGCGGTACGAGAAGGTCGTCATCCCCGAGATGAACCTCGGCCAGCTCGCCACCCTCGTCCGCGCGACGTACCTCGTCGACGCCCGCAGCCACACCCAGGTCAACGGCATGCCGTTCAAGGCCGAGCAGCTCGCCGCCGCCCTCAAGGAGGCCATCGATGCCTGAGCCCACCGAGTCGCTCCTGCACCTGGTGCCGAAGGCCGAGGCCGCCCAGTCCATGAAGGACTTCAAGTCGGACCAGGAGGTCCGCTGGTGTCCCGGCTGCGGCGACTACGCCGTCCTGGCCGCCGTGCAGGGCTTCATGCCCGAACTCGGCCTGGCACGCGAGAACATCGTCTTCGTCTCCGGCATCGGCTGCTCCTCCCGCTTCCCGTACTACATGAACACCTACGGGATGCACTCCATCCACGGCCGCGCCCCCGCCATCGCCACCGGCCTGGCGACCTCGCGCCGCGACCTGTCGGTGTGGGTGGTCACCGGTGACGGCGACGCGCTGTCCATCGGCGGCAACCACCTGATCCACGCCCTGCGCCGCAACGTGAACCTGAAGATCCTGCTGTTCAACAACCGGATCTACGGCCTCACCAAGGGCCAGTACTCCCCCACCTCCGAGCTCGGCAAGATCACCAAGTCGACGCCGATGGGCTCGCTCGACGCCCCCTTCAACCCGGTGTCGCTGGCGCTCGGCGCCGAGGCCTCCTTCGTGGCCCGCACCGTCGACTCCGACCGCAAGCACCTCACCGAGGTGCTCCGCCAGGCCTCCGAGCACAACGGCACCGCGCTGGTGGAGATCTACCAGAACTGCAACATCTTCAACGACGGCGCCTTCGAGGTCCTCAAGGACAAGGACCAGGCCCAGGAGGCGGTCATCCGCCTCGAACACGGCCGGCCGATCCGCTTCGGCGCCGAGAACGACAAGGGCGTCGTCCGCGACCCGGCCACCGGCGACCTGACGGTCGTCACGGTCACCCCGGAGAACGAGGCGCGGGTCCTCGTCCACGACGCACACGCGGCCACCCCCACGACCGCGTTCGCGCTCTCCCGGCTGGCGGACCCGGACACCCTGCACCAGACCCCCATCGGCGTCTTCCGCTCGGTCGACCGCCCGGTCTACGACACGCTGATGGCGGACCAGCTCGACAAGGCCGTCGAACAGCACGGCAAGGGCGACCTCGCGCAGCTGCTGACCGGCAACGACACCTGGACGGTGGTCGGCTGACAGCCGTGCGAGGGGCCCGGTCCGCGGCGCGGGCCGGGCCCCTCGTCAGTCCTCCTTCGCGGCGGTCGCGAAGGGGCCCCGGTAGGTGGGGACCCCGCCGCGCACCTGCCAGAGGAAGACGGCGTTCAGCTCCGCGTCCTTGCTGTTCCTCAGGTCGGGCCGGTACACCTTCGCGATCCCCTCGTACGGGGTCCGGCCCAGACCGTTCACGACCGCGGAGGTCACGCGCTCCGCCTTGTTCGCGACCGCCGTGCCCAGCGCCTGCGCGATCCAGTGGACGGTGTCGTACGCCTCCGTCGCGTACCGCTCGAACGGTGCCGTCGCGGGCAGCTTCCAGCGCTTCCGGTAGGCGGCGGCGAACTGCTTTCCGGCCGGCATGCGGCCGGGGTCGACGTAGCTGGTGCCGAAGTACCAGCCTTCCGCCGCCGGGCCCGCCAGGCTCAGGAACTCCGGCTGGAGCACCTGCTCCGTGCTGCCGCACGGCCCCTTGTACCCCTGACGGGCCAGGGCCTTGGCGCACAGCGCGGCCCGGCGGGGCGACGTCCCCGCGTAGTACACGCCGTCGGGGCGCGTCGCGAGGGCCTGCCGGACGGCGGACTCGAAGTCCTCGCTGCCCGCCTCCACCGGGTGGGACGTGGTGACGCCGCCTCTGGACGCCGAAGGGGGAGTCTCCTTCAGGATCCTGACGGCGAACCAGGCGGACCGGCCGGCCGCCCGGTCCTCGATGACGGCGGTCCTGCGGCGGTCGTGCTCCTCCAGCCACCGGCTGAAGGCCACGGTCATCACGTCGTGCGAGGGCCGGGCCTCGAGGTAGGCCTGGTCATTGCCCTGCCCGGCGAGGTCCGATGCCGGCACCGATGCGACCACGCTCACCAACGGGACCTGGTGGAGGAAGAGTTCGTCGTGGGTGGCGATGTCGGTCTCGGTGACCGTCGGGCCGAGCACGGCGGCCAGGTTCCCGATGTCGGCCAGAGTACGGGCGGCCGCCTTGGCGCGCTTCGGGTCTCCCCCGTCGTCGATGACCTTAAGAGCCATGTCGAAGGTGCGGTCGGCGCGGGCGTTGTGGGTCTCCACGGCGAGCCGCGCCCCGCGTTCCTGCGCCCGCCCGTCGGCCTTCGTCGCTCCGCTCAGGTCGGTGACGACGCCGATCGTGTACGTGGCGAGCCGCGCGCCCGTGCCCGTACCGCCGCCGCTGCCGCCGCTTCCGGAGGGCGTACGGCTCAGCAGGTAGGCGGTCAGGCCGCCGGCGCCGACGACGGCCGCCGCCGAGGCGCCGATCAGGAACCGGCGGCGCGAAGGGCCCTGCGCGTGCGTGTCGTCCACGAGCATCGTGGGCTCCGGCACCGGGAGGTCGAGGACCCGGGAGGAGCGCTGGGCGATCAGGGCGGGCAGGCCGTCCGGCAGCCAGTCCCCCGCCGGGGCGTCCGCCCGCCCGAGGGCTTCACGGACCTCGGCGGCCGTGGGCCGGTCCGCCGGGTCCTTGGCCAGACAGGCCCTGACCAGGGGGAGGATCGTGTCCGGTACCTCGTCGAGCGCGGGCTCCTCGTGGACCGTGCGGTAGACGACGGACGCCACCGCGCCCGTGCCGAAGGGGCGTTCGCCGGTGAGCGCGTACGCGAGGACGCAGCCGAGCGAGAAGACGTCGGCGGCCGGGCCGACCTCTCCCGAGCCGGTGACCCGGGCCTGTTCGGGGGCGAGGAAGCCGGGGGTGCCGATCATCGCGTCGGTGGCGGTCAGGGCGGTCGCACCGGCGGTCCTGGCGATGCCGAAGTCGATCAGCCGGGGTCCGTCGAGGGCGAGGAGGACGTTGCCGGGCTTGACGTCCCGGTGGACGAGCCCCGCCTCGTGCATGTCGGCGAGTGCGGCCGCGAGACGGGCGCCGAGGGACCGTACGGTCGGCTCGGGCAGGGCGCCGTACAGGCCCACGGCCTCGGCGAGGGAGGGCCCCGGCACGTACTCGGTCGCCAACCACGGTTCGCGGGCCTCCGGGTCGGCGCCGAGGACGCGGACGACCCAGCGCCCCGTGATGCGTTCGGCGGCCCTCGCCTCGCGGCGGAACCGCTCCCGGAAGCCGGGGTCGGCGGCGTGCTCGGCGCGGATGAGTTTGAGCGCGGCGAGCGCACCGCCGGTCGAGCGGGCCAGGTAGACGACGCCCATGCCGCCGGCGCCGAGCCGGCCGAGGAGCCGGTAGCCGGCGATGGCCGAAGGGTCGGCCTTTCGCAGTGGCTGCACGGGATCAGGCCTTCTTCTTGTTCTGCGCGGGCTTGTTCGGCACCAGGGGTGCGGCGCCCACCGGCTTGTACGCGCCGTTCTGCACGGCATAGACGAAGGTGCCGCCGGGGCTCAGCTCGCCCGTCTCGTTGAAGGTGTAACCCCCCATCGCGCCGGTGTACTTCTGCTTGCGCAGCGCGGCCCACAGTCCCTTCCGGGCGGGCTTGCGGCCGGCCTTCGCGTCGGCCGCGAGCTGCTGGAGCGTCATCGTGACCACGTCGTACGACTCGCCCGCGTAGTACGCTGGGGCCGTGCCGTACCGCTTGCGGTGGGCGGCGGTGAAGGCGGCCGCCGTCTTCGTCGTGGCGGGGTCGGCGACGGGCGCGCACACGAACCAGCCCTCGGCGTCCGCCCCGCCCTGCTCGACGAAGTCCTGGCCGAAGACGTGCTGGCCGGTGAACCGCGGCCCGCGCGCTCACCGAACTCGGCTTCACCGGGCCGCGGTTCACCGGCC
>NZ_MWIG01000559.1:0-5412 GCF_002156145.1 Streptomyces sp. NRRL B-24572
ACGCGAAGGTGGACGCCGCGGTAGCGGCCGGCCACGCTGTCCACCATCTTGACCGCGGGCAGCCGCGAGAGCCTCGATGCATACAGCCCCACCTCCCCCGCACGCCCCGGCTCCGCGCGAGGCAGAGCCACCACGAGGGTGGTGGCCGGCGCCATCTCGGGGAAGCCGGTCTCCAGCGCGGTGGCTGCGGCGCGTGAGGAGGCCAGGGCGGGCAGCGTCCGCTCGTCGATCGGCGCGAGGTGGAGGTGGGTCAGTGGCAGGCTCATCGTCGACAGCAGCACCAGGACTGCCACCAGCCATACGGTGGGCCTGCGGCACACCATCGTGGCGAACCGGCGCCAGCCCGCGCTGGCCTCCCACCCGCCACCCCCACGGGCGCCTTGCGACCCGGCCTCGCCCGACACGGAGCCGGCGAGCCGATCACCGGCCAGGAGCAGCACAGCAGGTACCACCAGCAGGACCACCGCGCCCGAGGACACGGCGACGGTGACACCGGCCAAGGCCATCGACCGCAGGAAGGGCACCGGGAAGGCCAGCAGGCACGCCATCACCAGCGCCACCGTCACCACCGAGAACACCACTGTGCGGCCCGCCGTACGGACCACTGTCTTTGCCGCTGCTGCCACGTCATGACCGGTGGCCCGCTCCCGCCGGAAACGGGTGAGGAGAAACAGGCAGTAGTCGACCGCCAGCCCGAAGCCGAGTGCCGTCGTCAGGTTCGGTGCGAACATCGACAGTTCCACCAGCGAGGCAAGCGGCCGCAGACAGGCCAGGGCGACCACCGTGGACACCACTGCGACAGCTACCGGTAGCAGCGCCGCAAGAACCGAGCGGAACGCGAAGACCAGCATCAGGAACACCAGGGGAGCCGTCACCAACTCGGCCCGCACCAGATCGCGTTCGGTCCGGTCGACGACCTCGGCCCCCATCCACGCGGAGCCCGTGGCCTCCACCCGTAAAGGGCCCTGCTCGCCGGTCAGCGACGGCACCAGCACACCGGCTGTGCGCACCCGCTGGTCCTCGGTGCCCGCCAGCACCGCGAGAACTAGGGCGCTGTCCCCCGTGGCGGAACGCAGCAGCGGGTCCCGCCCGTCCCAGTAGGAGGCCACGGACACGACCCCCGCGGCCTGGGACAGGCGCCGCGTCAGAGTGCGTCCGGCCGCCGCCGCAGCCGGAGCGTCCACCGGGCCGCCGGCATGCACCACCAGCGTCAGATGCGTCTCCCCTGCACCAAACACCTCGGCGGTGTAGGTGTCCGCACCAACAGCCTCAGCCTCCGATGCATCAAAACCGCCACTGACCAGTTGGCCCCACAGCCCGGCCGCCACAGCCGCGCAGACCACCGTCGCCACGGCGCTCAGCACCAGCACGGCCCATGCCTGCCTGCGCCGCTGGGCAACCCGGGGCGCCAACTCCTCGCCGGACCCTCGTGATCGCCCAAACCCATCCCCGACCGGCGTCACAGAGCCGCCGGTCCGCTGAGCCCTGCCCGTCGAACAGGACCACGGCCAGCACGGAGACCCTCAAAGTTTGAATGACAGGGGGCGCACGGGAAGTCAGCACGGTTCACGCACGTGCAACGACCCGACACTTGACCAGTTACGCGGCAACCGGGAAGCCGGTTTATCGACAACTCCAGGCGGTTCCTCGCGGCGAGCGCAGTGCGCACTGCGGCCCGGCACATCGCTGGGCCTGACGGGTACATGCCCCAAGATCGCTATTACGTAGAGTTTTGCTACAGTCGCCATCCGTAGTCGTCAGCTTTTCGGTCGGCGGGTCCGACAGCAGCACAGGGAGCAGCTCCACGATGTCCGTTGAGGACGGCCTCAAACTTGTCTGGACTGAAGTCTTCGTTCCGGAACGGGAGGTGAGAGTCGCCGAGATCGGCGCTCACCACGGGCTTGCTCCACGGCAGGTGGCGGTGCTGGAGCGGATGCACGGCGTTGCCAGTGTGCGATGGGACCCCGATCTTGCACTGTTGGACCTCCTGGTGCCACCCGCCCGGAAGGCCCTGGAGCGTGCCCGCGGGCGGCAGGAACCCGCCTACCTCATCTACGTGCACGCGAGTCCGGAGGTGGCTCCGGCGAATGTGAGCGTCGCGCGGGAGTTGGCGGATGCACTTGGTCTCAGACAGACGCAAGTGTTCGCGGTGTCCCAGCAGGCTTGCACGTCGAGCCTGGCGGCCCTGGAAATCGCCGGCGAGCTGCTGCGGGCGGAGCCGCCGGGCGCGCGGGCTCTCATCGTCAACGGGGAAAAGCCCTTCACCGAACTGAACCAACTCCATTACCCGATCGGCGACATCATGGGCGAGGGCGCCACCGCCACGGTGGTGTCCTGGGACGGCCACGGCGACGAGATCCGGGGATACGCGATCAGACATGACGGCTCGTTCGCCGATTCCCTCACGTTGTACGAGGCACTCCCCCGGCGGCAGTTCGTCGACACCAGCATCGACATGATCGTCAAAGTGGTCGGCGACGTCCTGTCGCAAGGCGGCCTGACCCTCGCAGACATCGACCACTTCATCCCCAGCAACATCAGCCGCGTCTTCTGGAGCCAGGTGGTGAGCGCCCTCGGGGTGGACCGCGACCGGGTCTTCCTGGACAACCTGCCGCGCTACGGCCACTGCTTCGCCGCCGACTCCCTGATCAATTACGAGACGCTACGGGAGCGCGGCCGGCTGGCGCCCGGCGGGTACTCGCTGCTGGCCTGCCCGGGGCTTGGCGCCAGCTTCGCGGCGATGCTGCTGCGGCACGGTGCGCGGTGAGCGCGTCCGGTTACCTGCGGCGCCTGAAGGAAGCGCTGGTGGGCGACCCCGGGGCCGAGTTCGTGCTGCTGTGCAACTTCGAGGCCGAGCGCGCCTGGGGCTCCGGCGCCGTGGGGCTGCCGGCGCTACCGTCGGTGACGGCCGCCCGGCCGGCGCTGGCGATGGAGGAGCTGGGGGTCTGCCTGGCCGCGCAGGGCGACGAGTTGCTCCTGGGCCGGCCGCTGGACCCTTCGTTCCGTGCCTACCTGCGCTCGGCCGGGATCGCCGCGCCCGCCGGTATCCCCGTGACAGGTCCCGGCACCGTCGAGACCGCCGACCGCGTCCTGTCCGACGCACGTGCCCTCGCCCGGTTGAGGGCCGCTGCCAAGCGCGGCGCGTATCTGCTGCCGATGGGGAGTACGGAGCGAACCCGGCAGATCGCGAAGCTCACCGGTCTGCGGTATGCCGGGGCCGAGCCGGCCGTCGCCGCCCGGGTCAACAGCAAGATCTACGCACGGCGGCTGGTGGAAGAGCTGGGGCTGCGGGCGGTGCCCGGTGTCTGCTGCGAGTCGGTCGAGGACCTGGCTGTGGCGCTGGCCGCCGACCCGTTCGAGCCGCTGATCGTGAAGGACGCGTACGGGGTGTCGGGCCGGGGGCTGCTGCGCCTGGACAGCCCGGCCAGGGCACGACGGCTGCTGGAGATGGTACGGCGCCGTGCCCAACGCACCGGCGACGACCGCCTGCACGTCGTGGTGGAGCGCCTCCTGCCCAAGACCTGCGACCTCTTCTACCAGTTCACCGTCGCACGGGACGGCACGGTCGTCCTGGACACCGTGCTGGAGACCCTGCTGGACGACGGCGTCCCGCAGGGCAACACGGCTCGCTCGCCGTGGGCGGACAGGCACCGGGCGGAGATCGAGGAGTGTGCCGTACGCATCGGCCGGAAGGTCCACCGGGACGGCTACCACGGCGTTGTCGGAGTGGACGCACTGTGCGGCGCCGACGGCACCCTCTATCCCGTACTGGAGATCAACGCCCGGCTCAACCTGCCCACCTACCAGTTGTCGGTCATGCAGGACCGGCACGCGTCCGGCCTGACGTACGCGCTGTCCAGGCAGTACACCCTGCGGCTGAGGCACGCGACGTCGTTCGAGCACCTGCACACGACACTGAGGCCGGCCCTGGCACCGGACCCCGACGGGGCCCATGCCGTCCTCTCCTGCTTCGCTCCCCTCAACGCCCTCGCCGAGCAGGCACGGGACGGCCGGACCTTCCCGGGGCGGCTGTACACCGTCATGTTCGCCCCCGACCCCGATTCCCTGGCCCGGCTGGAACTTCGCATGCGCCACAGCCTCGATGCCCTGACCGGCGACAGACACCCGAACAAGGTGGGAGCAACCCGTGCATGACGCCCTGATCTCGGAGGCGGCCGAACACTTCGGCACACCGCTGTACGTCTACGACGCCGACGTACTGCGGGGAACCTACCGGCGGTTGAGAGGACTGCTGCATCCACGGGTGGACGTCTTCTACTCCCTCAAGGCCAATCCCAACGTCAGCGTCAGTGCGCTGCTGCGGGCGGAGGGCGCGGGCGCGGAGGTGTGCTCGCCCGCCGAGCTGAGGACCGCCCTCGACGCCGGGGTGGCCCCCGACGACATCATCTATCTGGGGCCCGCCAAGGACGCTCCGCAGTTGCGCGCCTGTGTGCGGGCCGGTATCCATGCCGTGGTGTGCGAGTCCTTCGACGAACTCACCCTGCTGGAAGGGATCGCCGACGAGGCAGGGCGGACCGTCAACGCGATGCTGCGTATCAACCCCGCCCAGCGTGCGCCCGGTTCGGCACTGACCATGGGAGGCAAGCCGCGTCAGTTCGGGATCGACGAGTCCGAGGTCGCGGGGGCGGGCGGATTCCTCCGCGGACTGCGCCACGTACGCGTCATGGGCCTGCACGCCTACCTGGGGAGCAGATTCCTCGACCACGAAGCGATCATCCGCAATACGCGGGAGGTCCTGAGGCTGGCCGACGAGCTGGCCGCCGTACTCGGGCGCCCGCTGGAGACCGTCGATTTCGGCGGCGGCTTCGGCGTCGCCTACTTCGACAACGAGACCGACCTGGACGAGGAGGCCCTGGCGTCGGGCCTCGACGAGGCTGTGGGACCGTACGCCGCCGCTCATCCGCAATGCCGCCTGATCACCGAACTCGGCCGTTACCTGGTGGCCGACGCGGGCCTTTACGTCATCAGGGCCGTGTCCGTGAAGGACTCCCTGGGCGAGACGTTCGTCGTCTGCGACGGCGGGACCAACCATCACATGCACGCGGTGGGCATCGGCCAACTCGTCAAGCGCAACTTCCCCCTCCGCCTGCTGTCCCCCTACGAACACGACGCCCCGCGCCACCTGTACAACGTCACCGGGCCGCTGTGCACACCCACCGACCTCCTGGCCAAGAAGATCTCGCTGCCCCGTGTCCGGCCCGGCGACCTGCTCGCGATCGAACGTTCCGGCGCATACGGCCCCACCGCATCACCGGTGCACTTCCTGGGCTTCGGCGCGCCCGCAGAGGTCATGGTCCTCAACGGCAGTCCCCAACTTGTCCGTTCCCGCGACACGGTCGAGGATCTGCTGTCCCGCCAGCGGCTCGTCGAGCCCGTCCCCACACCCCCCAC
>NZ_MWIG01000056.1:0-4464 GCF_002156145.1 Streptomyces sp. NRRL B-24572
ACACCGACTGGGCGGCCAGGACCGCCCTGAGCGAGCGGGCGTTCACCCGGCGCTTCCGTACGGAGACGGGCGAGAGCCCCGCCGTCTGGCGGTCCCGCGCCCGTCTCCTCGCGGCCGTGCCCCTGCTGCGTACCGCGACGGTCAGCGAGGTCTCCGGCCGCCTCGGGTACGCCTCCCCCGCCGCGTTCACGGCCGCGTTCACCCGGGCCTTCGGCGCACCGCCGTCCCGCTTCGCGGCGGGCCGGGGCTGAGGCTTCCGACCGGGCGGCACGTCAGAAGATCCTGCCGGTCGGAACGTCCGGCAGGAGAGGGTCACGGCAGCCCGTGTCGTGCGGGCGGGCCCGTCTTCCGTACGATTCCCCCCGTTGCCACTCATACGTCTGAAGGAGATCCCCATGGCCCAGGTCACCCTGAAGGGCAGCCCCGTGCAGGTCAACGGCGCTCTGCCGGCCCCCGGCAGCCAGGCCCCCGACTTCACGCTCGTCGCCGAGGGGCTGGCGGACAAGTCGCTCAAGGACTTCGCCGGTCAGCGCAAGGTGCTCAACATCTTCCCGAGCGTCGACACCCCGACGTGCGCCTCCTCCGTCCGCGCGTTCAACGAGAAGGCCGGGCAGCTGGACAACACGGTCGTCCTCTGCATCTCCGCCGACCTGCCCTTCGCCCAGGCCCGTTTCTGCGGCGCCGAGGGCCTGGAGAACGTCAAGAACCTCTCGACGCTCCGCGGCCGTGAGTTCCACACCAACTACGGCGTGGAGATCGCGGACGGTCCGCTGGCCGGTCTGACCGCCCGCGCCGTCGTCGTCCTCGACGAGAACGACACGGTGCTGCACGCGCAGCTCGTGGGCGAGATCGCCGACGAGCCGAGCTACGACGAGGCGCTCGCCGTCCTGAAGTAGTCCGCACCGCGGCAGAACCCGCAGAGGGGCCCTCCACCGATGTCGGTGGAGGGCCCCTCTCGTACTCCGGGCCCCTCTCGTACTCCGGGCCCCTCTCGCACTCCGGGCCCCTCTCGCACTCCGGGGCCTTTCGCACTCCGGGGCCTTTCGCACTCCGGAACCTCTCGCGCCCCGGGGCTCAGGCGCAGCCCGGACACAACCCCCGGTACGTCACGTCCGCCTTCGACACCGTGAACCCGAACCGCTCCGCGGGCGGCAGGACGGCGAGCGGGTCCCCCGTCGGGTGGACGTCGCGGATGATCCCGCAGTTCGAGCAGACCAGGTGCTGGTGCGACCGGTGCGCGTTCGGGTCGTAGCGCTTGGCCCGCCCGTCCGTGGAGAGTTCCACGACCTCCCCGAGGGCGACCAGTTCGCCGAGGGTGTTGTAGACCGTCGCCCGCGCGATCTCCGGCAGGCGCGCCACCGCGCGCGCGTGGACCTCGTCCGCCGTGAGGTGCACATGATCCCCGGCCAGGACCTCCGCGACGACGCGGCGCTGGGACGTAATCCGCCAGCCACGCGCGCGCAGTCGCTCCAGCAGGTCACTCATGTCTCACCTCGGCGGCACAGCAAAGTTGGGGTTCATCTTGACTTGGACACTGTCCATCGTAGGATCGGTTTCGTAAATGGCCAAGGGACAGGAAGACTCCAGCACGGCGGGAGAAGCACACGTGACACCCGCGCCAGGCCCGTCCGCCGAAACGCACTTCCTGAGCACAGTGATCCGCCATGTCCGGAAGGATTCCCATGTCTGAGAACCACGACGCAATCGTCACCGACGCGAAGGCGGAGGGCGCAGGCGGCTGCCCCGTCGCGCACGGGCGTGCCTCCCACCCCACCCAGGGCGGCGGCAACAGCCAGTGGTGGCCGAACCGGCTGAACCTGAAGATCCTCGCCAAGAACCCCGCCGTGGCCAACCCGCTCGGTGAGGACTTCGACTACGCGGAGGCCTTCAAGAGCCTCGACCTGCCGGCCGTGAAGCAGGACATCGCCGAGATCCTCACCACCTCGCAGGACTGGTGGCCCGCCGACTTCGGCCACTACGGCCCGTTCATGGTCCGGATGGCCTGGCACAGCGCCGGCACCTACCGCATCAGCGACGGCCGCGGCGGCGCCGGTGCCGGCCAGCAGCGCTTCGCGCCGCTGAACAGCTGGCCGGACAACGGCAACCTGGACAAGGCGCGCCGTCTGCTGTGGCCGGTGAAGAAGAAGTACGGCCAGAACCTCTCCTGGGCCGACCTCATGATCCTCGCGGGCAACGTCGCCCTGGAGTCGATGGGCTTCGAGACCTTCGGCTTCGCCGGCGGCCGCGCGGACGTGTGGGAGCCCGACGAGGACGTCTACTGGGGCCCGGAGACCACCTGGCTCGGCGACGAGCGCTACACCGGCGACCGCGAGCTGGAGAACCCGCTCGGCGCCGTGCAGATGGGCCTCATCTACGTCAACCCGGAGGGCCCCAACGCCAACCCGGACCCGGTCGCCGCGGCCCGCGACATCCGTGAGACCTTCCGCCGGATGGCGATGAACGACGAGGAGACCGTCGCCCTCATCGCCGGTGGCCACACCTTCGGCAAGACCCACGGCGCCGGCCCGGCGGACCACGTGGGCGCGGACCCTGAGGCCGCCTCCCTGGAGGAGCAGGGCCTCGGCTGGAAGAGCACCTTCCGCAGCGGCAAGGGCCCGGACGCCATCACCTCCGGCCTGGAGGTCACCTGGACCACCACGCCGACCCAGTGGGGCAACGGGTTCTTCAAGAACCTCTTCGAGTACGAGTACGAGCTGACCAAGAGCCCGGCGGGCGCCCACCAGTGGGTGGCCAAGAACGCCGAGGCGATCATCCCGGACGCGTACGACCCGGAGAAGAAGCACCTCCCGACGATGCTCACGACCGACCTGTCGCTGCGCTTCGACCCGGTCTACGAGCAGATCTCGCGCCGCTTCTACGAGAACCCGGACCAGTTCGCGGACGCCTTCGCCCGCGCCTGGTACAAGCTCACCCACCGCGACATGGGCCCGATCGTGCGCTACCTCGGCTCCGAGGTCCCGTCCGAGGTGCTCCTGTGGCAGGACCCGCTGCCGGCCCGCTCGGGCGAGCTCGTCGACGCCGCGGACATCGCCTCCCTCAAGGAGAAGATCCTCGGCTCGGACCTCACGGTCACCCAGCTGGTCTCCGCCGCCTGGGCCGCCGCCTCCTCCTTCCGCGGCAGCGACAAGCGCGGTGGCGCCAACGGCGGTCGCATCCGCCTGGAGCCGCAGCGCAACTGGGAGGTCAACAACCCGGACGAGCTGGCGCAGGTGCTGCGCGTCCTGGAGGGCGTCCAGGAGTCCTTCAACTCCGCCCAGACCGGGGACAAGCAGGTCTCCCTCGCCGACCTCGTCGTCCTCGCGGGCGTCGCGGCGGTCGAGAAGGCCGCCGCGGACGCCGGCCACGCCGTCGAGGTCCCGTTCACCCCGGGCCGTGTGGACGCCACCCAGGAGCAGACGGACGTCGAGTCCTTCGCCGCTCTCGAGCCGGCCGCGGACGGCTTCCGCAACTACCTGGGCAAGGGCAACCGCCTCCCCGCCGAGTACCTGCTCGTCGACAAGGCGAACCTGCTCACCCTGAGCGCGCCCGAGCTGACGGTCCTCGTCGGCGGCCTGCGCGTCCTGGGCGTGACCCAGCCGCAGTCCTCGCTCGGTGTCCTCACCGAGACCCCGGGCAAGCTGACGAACGACTTCTTCGCCAACCTGCTCGACCTGGGCACGGAGTGGAAGTCCACCTCCGCCGACCAGACCGTGTTCGAGGGCCGCGACACGGCCACCGGCGCGGTCAAGTGGACGGGCAGCCGGGCCGACCTGGTCTTCGGCTCCAACAGCGAACTGCGCGCGCTGGCCGAGGTGTACGCGAGCGACGACGCGAAGGAGAAGTTCGTGAAGGACTTCGTGTCGGCGTGGGACAAGGTGATGAACCTGGACCGGTTCGACATCGCCTGATCCGCATCTCCGGGGCCGGCCCGGGTGGCTTCCACGCCACCCGGGCCGGCCCTTTTTCGCGCCGACATCCGGCCGATGACGCCTTTCTGACGCCGCATGAGACAACCGACGGCCGTCCGTCACCGTCCTCACGACACGAGAGGGGCACCGGGGAAGCCGGGAGACCGGCCTCCTCCTGGTGCCCCGACGAGACCGATCGTGAGGAAGACCGCTTTGATACGTGTCACACGCGGCGTGACCACCGCCGTGGCATTACTCGCACTGACGGCGGCATCGCCCTGGCCGGCGTCCGCCCAGCCTTCGCCCGCGTCACCGTCGACGGCACCGGGGAGCCGCTTCGACGGTGTCGCCCTCCCCGAGGGCTGGCAGATCACCGGGGACGGTGCGGGCAGGCAGCTGGTCTGGACGTCGCCCGAGCGCATACCCGCGGGCGACGCCCGGGTCGAGTTCCGCGCCGGAGACCGGCTCCTCGGCCGCCCGCTCCCCCGCCCGGACGGGCGCTCCTACGCCCTGCCCCTCGTCGAGCCGGATGCCGCCGAGGGGCAGGGCGTAGGAG
>NZ_MWIG01000560.1:0-9162 GCF_002156145.1 Streptomyces sp. NRRL B-24572
CCGCCCACGCGGCCGGCAAGGCGCTCGCCGCCGCCGGCCTCACCGCCGGCGACATCGACCTCGTCCTCGTCGCCACCTCCACCGCGATCGACCGCTCGCCCAACACGGCCGCCCGCGTCGCCGCCCGCCTCGGCATGGGCTCGCCCGCCACCATGGACCTCAACGTGGTCTGCGCCGGCTTCACCCACGCCCTGGCCACCGCCGACCACACCGTCCGGGCCGGCGCGGCCCGCCGCGCCCTCGTCATCGGCGCCGACAAGATGACCGCGATCACCGACTGGACCGACCGCACCACCTGCGTCCTCACCGGCGACGGCGCGGGCGCCGCGATCGTCGAGGCGGTCGAGACGGACGCCGGCGGCATCGGCCCGGTCCTGTGGGGCTCCGTCCCGGAGATGGGCCACGCCGTCCGCATCGAGGGCACCCCGCCCCGCTTCGCCCAGGAGGGCCAGTCCGTCTACCGCTGGGCCACCCAGCAGCTGCCGGCCCTCGCCCGGCAGACCTGCGAGCGCTCCGGCATCGCCCCCGAGGACCTCGCGGGCGTGGTCCTGCACCAGGCCAACCTGCGGATCATCGAGCCGCTCGCCGCGAAGATCGGCGCCGTCAACGCGGTCGTCGCCCGGGACGTCGTCGACTCCGGCAACACCTCGGCGGCCTCCATCCCGCTGGCCCTGTCCAAGCTGGTCGAACGCGGCGAGCTGCCCTCCGGCGCCCCGGTCCTGCTCTTCGGTTTCGGCGGCAACCTCTCGTACGCGGGACAGGTCGTCCGCGTCCCGTAGGGCCCGGAGCCCCGTGACCCGTTCGGCGGAGTGCCGGTGGCGGGGGGCCGGGGGCGGACCTAGCTTCGATCGCGGTGAGGGTCGTTCCCTTCCGGACGCGGAATCGCTCCGCGTCCGAGCCCTCGCGTGATCTGGAGGACCGCCATGCGCGTGATACGTGCCGCTTCCGCCGCCCTGCTCGGCGCCGTCGCCGTCGTCGCGATCGCGCCCCTGGCCGTGGCCGGCGACGGCGACGGCAACATCACGTCGTTCGGCTTCTCCGTCACCCCCGCGACGATCGCCCCCGGCGGCACCGTCACGCTCACCTCGGACGGCTGCGAAGTGCCCTCCGTGACCGTCACCTCCACCGTGTTCGAGACCGTGACCCTCAACGAGGGCCGCCCGGCCACGGCGACCGTGGACGTCGACGCCAAGGCCGGCAGCCAGGTCGAGATCACCTTCGACTGCAAGGGCGAGCGGGGCACCACCCAACTCACCATCGCCGGCGGCGACACCGGCGGGACCACCGGACACGACACCGGCACCGGCACGCACACCGGCGCCCACAAGGGCGTGAAGGCCGGCTACGGAACCGCCGCCGCCTCCGGCACGGCTGCAGAGGGGCTCGGCACCACCGAAGTGGTCACGGGCGTCCTGCTGATCGCCGGAGCGCTCGGCGCCGCCGTCGTGCTCACCCGCCGCCGCGCCGGCGGCCGCGCCTGAGAACGGCCCCTTCGCCCCGGTGTGACGAGGTCCGGGGCGGAGGGGCGCCAGTACGCGATGGTCGTACGCGGGCGACGGGTCCCGCGTACGACCACAGGGGTGTGAGGAGGAGGGCGGACGTGGGGCTTTCCGACGGCACGGGCGGCCCGGACGGTACGGGCGGTCCGGACGGTACGGCGCAGCCGGACCGCACCGGACGGCGTGGCGCCTGGGGCGTCATCGCCGTCGTCCTCCTCGTCGGCGTGCACCTCGTACGCGGCGGTACGGGGGACTTCCAGGGCGCCGGCCCGCCGCAGCCCCTCGCCGCCGCCGCACCCGACGGGACGCGGGCCGGTGTCGCCGCCCTCGCCCCGCTGCTCTCCGCCGAGTCCGACGCCGAGGCGCCGGCCGCCGGCGTCGACCCGGGCGACCTCGAACAGGCCGTCTGGCTCCGCCTCCTGGAGCAGCTCCAGGAGACCGGCACCGCCCCCGAACGGCCCGCCGAATGGCTGCGCCGCGCCGTCCGCGCGGAGGCGCGCCGCGCCCGCAGGACCCACGACCGCGAACGCCCGTACCGGGACGAACCCGTCCACGAGCCGGGTGGCGCCGAGCCGGAGCACTCCCTCCTCGTCGCCGAGGGCCGCCGCACCCTGCGCGCAGCCGTCACCAGGACACCCGGCCGCTGCCCGAAGGTGCTCACCGCGATGCTCGACCCGGAGGACCCCACCTACCGGGAAATCGCAGGAGAGTTGGGTATCTCACAGGGCAGTCTGGGGCCGATGCGTTCCCGTTGCCTGGGATGTTTGCGCAGAATGCTGGCGGCAGAGGTTCCCGCCCCGGATCGACGGGGAAGGGTGCGGTAAACCGATGATCGACCAGATGAGCGGGAGGCGTGCACACATGGGCCTGAGTGTGACCATCTCAGCAGCGGAACCGCAGGACGCGGAGCACATCCTGAAGCTGCAGTACCTCTGCTACCAGAGCGAGGCGGAGCTGTACGGGGACTGGTCCATCGAGCCGCTCACCCAGTCGCTCGACGCCCTGCGCGCCGAACTCGACGAGGGGTACGGGCTCGTGGCCCGGCTCGGCGACGAGGTCGTCGCCTCCGTACGGGCCCGCCTCGACGAGGAGGGCACGGTACGGATCGCCAAGCTGATCGTCCACCCGCGCATGCAGCGGCACGGCCTCGGCGGCCGCCTCCTCGACGGCATCGAGCGCCACTTCGCCTCGGAGGCGGAGGAGACGGCGTCGGCCAAGCGCTTCCAGCTCTTCACCGGCCACCGCAGCGAGGGCAATCTCCGCCTCTACCGCAGCAAGGGGTACGCGCAGGTCGGCACCCGCGAACTCGGCCCCAAGCTCACCCTGGTGACCCTGGAGAAGGCCGCCTAGGCGGCCCCGGCTCCTCCGGACGGGCCCTATGCGGCCTTGGCCGACTTCCGCAGCCACCAGATGCCGGTCAGCGGCAGCAGTACCGGGATGAAGATGTAGCCGTAGCCGAAGTCGGACCAGACGGTCGCGTCGGGGAAGGCGGACGGCTCCACCAGCGTCCAGGTTCCCACGATCAGTACGCCCGCGAGCTCGGCGGCGCAGCACACCAGCGCCGCCCTGCGGGCCTTCTCCCCACCGCGTACCAGCGTGTACGTGATGAAGACGTAGACGACCGCCGCCACCGCCGACAGGCCGTACGCGAGCGGTGCACGGTCGAACTCGCCGGCGATCTGGTAGATCGAGCGGGAGACCGCGCCGACCGACATCACGCCGTACAGCCAGACGAGCAACATGCCCGGGCCCTTGACCAGGCGGGTCCTTCCCCGGCGCTCGGCCCCCGGGGTCTCGGTCGCGGTCATGGTCAGCCCACCGTCCAGATGTCGTAGAGACGCACTTCGAGCACGGCCAGGACGACCGCGCCGGCCGCCACCGTCGCCGAACCCCACCGGCTGCGCTCCGCGAGCGACATGAAACCGGCGATGGGCACCGCGCACAGCGCGCCGAGCAGATAGGCGACGAAGATCGTCGTGCCTTCCTCGGCCTTCTCGCCGCGTGCCAGCTGCACGATGCCGACGATCAGCTGGACCAGGACCAGGAAGGTCACCACGGCCATGCCGATGAAGTGCCAGTCCTTGGTGGACTGGTCACGGAAGGCGGCGAAGCCGCACCAGGCGGCGAGGGCGAGCGCGGCCACGGAGACCGCGACCGTCAGGGCGTCAAGCATGCGCCCGAGGGTATTACGGCCCGAATGGCCCGGTGCGCTCACCCCCACCTCCTCGGCACCCCGGCCCACCGCGTGGCCTTGGCCACATCCCGTACCCGATCGCCCTCCCCGGCGGCACCCGACCGAGGGCCGGATCCCTCCAGGCCACGCACGGAAACACGCGTCGGCGGGCGGCTCCGGCGCGTCCGCATGGCGTCTCAACGACGTCCGCTATTCGGACAACCCCCTTCCCTTCGCAGCTGCGCATGTTTTACTTGCAGCCATGACCACGACGAGCAGCCGCACCCTTGCGACCGAGGCGAACACGACGCCCGGTGCTCGTTGTACGTGTCGAATGTGCGCCATCTGAGGGCCCCCGCCTGAGCCTCGCGCCCCGAAGCGAGACCCCGACGGCCGATCCGATCCGACCACCATCCGGTGCCGGACCGTGCCTGCCCCGCGCACCGCTGCCCCCGGCCACCAGCCGGCCGACAGCCCCCCGTGCGCCTGACTGTCCGAATGACGAATGCCCGTGCACGACGGACCCCGCGTCGCGCACTCGACAGTGACGGAAACCCCTGTGATCACCACTTCGGGCCTGACCAAGGTCTACGAGTCGCGCGGCCGGCAGGTCACCGCTCTGGACGGCGTCGACCTCCACGTCCGCGAGGGCGAGGTGTTCGGCGTGATCGGCCAGAGCGGCGCCGGCAAGTCCTCGCTCATCCGCTGCGTCAACCTCCTGGAGCGCCCCACCTCCGGCACCGTGACCGTCGACGGCGTCGACCTCACCGCCCTCGCCGGGAAGAGCCGCCGCGCCGGCAAGGACCTGCGCCGCGCGCGCAGCAGCATCGGCATGGTCTTCCAGCACTTCAACCTGCTGTCCTCCCGCACGGTCAAGGACAACATCGAGCTCCCCCTGGAGATCCTCGGCGTCTCCGGCGCCGAGCGCTCCCGCCGCGCCCTGGAACTCCTCGACCTCGTCGGCCTCGCGGACAAGGCGAAGTCCTATCCCGGCCAGCTCTCCGGAGGCCAGAAGCAGCGCGTCGGCATCGCCCGCGCCCTCGCCGGCAACCCCAAGGTCCTGCTCTCCGACGAGGCCACCAGCGCCCTCGACCCGGAGACCACCCGCTCCATCCTCCAGCTCCTGCGCGACCTCAACCGGCAGCTCGGCCTCACCGTCCTGCTCATCACGCACGAGATGGACGTCGTCAAGACGATCTGCGACTCCGCCGCACTGATGCAGCACGGCCGCGTCGTCGAGTCCGGCACCGTCGGCGAACTGCTCGCCACCCCCGGCTCCCAGCTGGCGGCCGAGCTGTTCCCGGTCAGCGGCGCCCCCACCGGTCCCGACCGCACCGTCGTGGACGTCACGTTCCACGGCGAGGCCGCGACCCAGCCGGTGATCTCCCAGCTCTCCCGCACGTACAACATCGACATCTCGATCCTCGGGGCGGCGATGGACACCGTCGGCGGGAAGCAGATCGGCCGGATGCGGATCGAACTGCCCGGACGGTACGAGGAGAACGTCGTCCCGGTCGGCTTCCTGCGCGAGCAGGGCCTCCAGGTCGAACTCGTGGAAGACGACGTACAGCAGCCGGCCGCCGCGCCCGCGCTGGTGAAGGAAGGTGCCAAGTGACCTGGTCGGAGATGCAGCCCCTCCTGGAGCAGGGCACCGTCGACACCCTCTACATGGTCCTGTGGGCCACCGTCGTCACCATCGTCGGCGGCCTGCCGCTCGGCATCCTCCTCGTCCTCACGGACAAGGGCGGACTGCTGCAGAACCGGCCGGTGAACAAGGTCGTCGGTGCGATCGTGAACGTCGGGCGTTCGCTGCCGTTCATCATCCTGCTGATCGCCCTGATTCCCTTCACGACCTTCGTCGTCGGCACCTTCATCGGCCCGACCGCGATGATCGTGCCGCTCGCCATCGGCGCCATCCCCTTCTTCGCGCGCCTCGTCGAGACGGCGATCCGCGAGGTCGACCACGGACTCGTCGAAGCCGTCCAGGCCATGGGCGGCGGCATCCCCACCATCGTCCGCAAGGTCCTGCTCCCGCAGGCCCTGCCGTCCCTCGTCTCCGCCGTCACCACCACCGTGATCGTGCTCATCGGGTACTCCGCGATGGCCGGCGCGGTCGGCGGCGAAGGCCTCGGCTCCAAGGCCGTCACCTACGGATACCAGCGCTTCGACACCACGTTCATGCTCGTCACCGTCGTCGTCCTGGTCGCCATCGTGACCGTCGTCCAGCTCATCGGCGACGGAGTCGTCCGACTCCTCGCCCGCCGGGGCCGTACCGCGTAACGGCCCCCGGCCACCCCAAGACTTCGTTTTCGAAGAACAGCCCGGACTTGTTGTCCAGGCGTCCACCGCTCCACCGGAAAGAGGCACTCTTCGTGCGCAAGAACATCAAGCTCACCGCCGGTATCGCCGCCACCGCAGCCCTGGCCCTCGGCCTCACCGCCTGCGGCACCTCCTCGGACCCGTCCTCCTCCAAGGACTCGGCCGGCTCCGCCGACAAGCCCCTCGTCGTCGCCGCGTCCCCGACGCCGCACGCCGACATCCTCAACTTCGTCAAGGACAACCTGGCCGAGAAGGCCGGCCTGAAGCTGGAGGTGAAGGAGTTCACGGACTACGTCCTGCCGAACACCGCCACCCAGTCCGGCCAGGTCGACGCCAACTTCTTCCAGCACAAGCCGTACCTCGACGACTTCAACAAGAAGAACAAGACCACCATCGTCCCGGTGGTCAACGTCCACCTGGAGCCGCTGGGCCTCTACTCCAAGGGCCTCAAGTCGCTGAAGGACATCAAGGCCGGCCAGACGATCGCCGTCCCGAACGACACCACCAACGAGGGCCGCTCGCTCCACCTCCTCGCCGAGAACGGCCTCATCACCCTCAAGGACGGCGTCGGCACCGACGCCAAGCTCTCCGACATCACCGACAAGAAGGGCCTGGAGTTCAAGGAGCTGGAGGCCGCCACCGTGCCCCGCGCCCTGAACGACGTGGACGCCGCCGTCATCAACGGCAACTACGCCATCGAGGCCAAGCTGTCCCCGGCGAAGGACGCCCTCGTCCTGGAGAAGGCGGAGGGCAACCCGTACGCCAACTTCCTCGCCGTCAAGGCCGGCAACGAGAAGGACGCCCGCGTGCAGAAGCTCGCCAAGCTCCTCAACTCGCCCGAGGTGAAGAAGTACATCGAGGACACCTACAAGGGCTCGGTCATCCCGGCCTTCGGCGCCGCCGAGTAAGGCAGCACCGCAGGAAGACGTCCGAGGGACCGTCAGACCGGCTCCCCCGTACAGTCCTTGAGCAGAAGGCCCCCGCATCCCGTCCGATGCGCGGGGCCTTCGCCACACCCGTCCCCCACATCACCCGGCACACCCGACCCGGCCATGCGCACCGGCGCCCGCATGCTGCATGCTGTGCGTTCACGGTCGATTCGGACGGTCCACGGCATGGAGCTGCGCATGACTACCACCTTTCCGGACATCTCCATCAACACGGACCGGTTGGTGCTGCGCGCGCTCGAGGAGGCGGACGCCCCCGCCCTCGCCGAGATGATGAACGACGAGATGGTCGCCGCCTGGACGGCCGTGCCCCAGCCGTACACCGAGGACGCCGCACGCGGCTGGATCACCGAGTACGCCCCCACCGAACGCACCGCGGGACGGGGCCTCGACCTCGCCGTCACCGAGTTCCTGACCCAGCGTCTCGTGGGCATCGTCCAGCTGAGCAACACCGACTGGCGGGTCCGCTCCACCGAGATGTCCTACATCATCGCCCCCTGGGCCCGCGGCGAGGGCTACGCCTCCGAAGCCGCGCTCGCCACCGCACAGTGGCTCTTCGGCGACCAGAAGTTCGAACGCCTGGAACTGCGGACCGCCGCCGACAACACCGCCTCCCAGCAGGTCGCCCAGAAGATCGGCTGCATCAGCGAAGGCGTCCTGCGCAACGCCTGCATAGCCCGTACCCGCACCGAGGACGGCACCTGGACCGAACTGCGCACCGACTTCATCGTCTGGGGCCTCCTCCCCGAGGACCTCGACGGCGTCGCCGACCAGATGGCCGAGGCCGGCTACTCCTCGTACACCGACTGGAGCTGAGCCCCCGCAGCGATCCCGGGGTACGCTCGGCACGCCCCCGACCTGCGACAACACCCCAGGGAGACAGACGACGATGGCCGACCGCGTCACGGTGATCGGTTGGGACGGCTCGCCCCTCACCGCGGCGGCCCGGTCCGCGCTCTCCGCCGCCACCCTCGTGGCCGGCGCCGCCCACCACCTGGCGCTGCCCGAGGTGCCGCCCGGCGCCGAACGCATCCGCCTCGGCAGCGTCGACCTCGCGGCCCGCCGCATCGCGACGCACCGCGGCACCGCCGTCGTCCTCGCCGACGGCGACCCCGGCTTCTTCGGCGTCGTCCGCACCCTGCGCGCCCCCGAGCACGGCCTGGAGGTCGAGGTCGTCCCCGCCGTCTCCTCCGTCGCCGCCGCCTTCGCACGGGCCGGCATGCCCTGGGAGGACGCCCGGATCGTCGTCGCCCACCAGCGCACCCTGCGCCGCGCCGTCAACGTCTGCCGCGCCCACCCCAAGGTCGCCGTCCTCACCTCGCCGGGCGCCGGACCCGCCGAACTCGCCCTCCTCCTCGACGGCGTCCACCGCACCTTCGTCGTCTGCGAGGAGCTCGGCACCGACCGCGAACAGGTCTCCGTCCTCACCTCCGACAAGGCCGCCGACCACGCCTGGCGCGACCCGAACGTCGTCCTCGTCATCGGCGGCGCGGTCGGCGGCACCCCCGCCGCCCCCTGGCTGATGGGCCAGGACCCGGCCGCCCGCACGGTCCGTGGCTGGGGACTTCCCACCGAGGAGTACGACTCCGAGGACGAAAGCCCGGGAACCGGCCGGGTCCGCCCCGGCGCGGGCGCGGACCCCGCCCTCCGAGCCGCCCAACTGGCCCGCCTCGGGCCCCGCACCGGCGACCTCGTCTGGGACATCGGCTGCGCGGGCGGCGCGTTCTCCGTCGAGGCCGCCCGTTTCGGCGCCGCCGTCATCGCCGTGGACATCGACCCGGCCGCCTGCGCCCGCACCGAACGGGCGGCCCGCCGCCACGGGGTCCCCCTCCAGACCGTCCCGGGCCGCGCCCCGCACGTCCTGGAGAGCCTGCCCGAACCCGATGTCGTACGGATCGCGGCCGGCGGCGTCCCCGTCGTCACCGCCTGCACCGACCGCCGTCCGGAACGCATCGTCGCCCACGCCTCCACCCGCGACGAGGCCGAGGCGATCGGCGCCGCCCTCGCCGACGNNGGCAGGGTAGGCTGGCCGATTGTTGTACCGCACCGGGACGTTCGGCACTCTGTTCGCCAATGTCCCGAATGGGGGGCCGTTTTGTGCCGCCGATGTGGTACGCGACAAGGGGGGACCGCGCGACGTGGCGCAGTCCACAGCGCACCGTGGCGGATCTCCCTGCCACGATGGCCGAGGGCCGCGACAATGTGTGGGTGTCCGCGTGCTTCG
>NZ_MWIG01000561.1:0-4394 GCF_002156145.1 Streptomyces sp. NRRL B-24572
AGGAAGCCGCTGAAGGTGCCGCAGACGGTGACCAGGCGGCCGGCGGCGTCGAAGGTGACGGTGGCGCACTCGCCGCCGAGGGCGGCGATCTTCTCACTGGTGACCTCCGGGTCGCGCCCGAGCGGCCCGGACCAGGGGTAGGTGGCGCTGCCGGCGGCGTCGGCGTGCATGCCGCTGCGGCCGTTGGGGGCGAGGTACGGGTGCTGGACGGGACCCTTGCCGTGGACCGGCCGCGCGGTGGCGGGGGCGCCCTCGTAATTGGTCGACGAGGCGGAACCCGGGGGCGAGGGAGGGAACGGCGCTCATCCGCCGAGCCGGCCGAGGCGCGCCGCGACCTCGGCGGCGGTGGGACGGTCCAGTTCGTCCACGACGAGGCCGTCGGCGAGGAGCAGGACCCGGTCCGCGTATCCGGCGGCGACGGGGTCGTGGGTGACCATCATGCAGGTCTGGCCGTACCGGTCGACCTGGGAGCGCAGCAGGGCGAGGACCTCGTGGCCGGTGGCCCGGTCGAGCGCGCCGGTCGGTTCGTCGGCGAAGAGCACGCTCGGTCGGGAGACGAGCGCGCGGGCGATGGCCACGCGCTGCTGCTGGCCGCCGGAGAGCTGTCCGGGCCGGTGTCGTTCGCGTCCGGCCAGGCCGACCCGGTCGAGCGCTTCGAGGACGCGGTCGCGGTCCGGCCGGATGCCGGCGAGTCGGCCGGGGAGCTCGACGTTCTGGGCGACGGTCATCGCGGGCATCAGGTTGAACGCCTGGAAGACGAAGCCGATCCGGGTGCGCCGGAGCTCGGCCAGCTTCCGTTCCGGCAGGCCGGTCACCTCGGTGTCGCCCCACCGGACGGTGCCGCGGGTGGGGCGGTCCATTCCGGCGAGGCAGTGCAGCAGGGTGGTCTTCCCGGATCCGGACGGGCCCATCACGGCGGTGAGGGTGCCGGGTTCGAGGGCCACCGACACTCCGCGCAGCGCGTGCGCGGTGGCGGGGCCGCGCCCGTAGGAGCGGTGCAGGTCCTCGGCGCGGGCGGCGGTCTCGGTGCGTGTGTTCGTCGTCGTCTCAGCCATGCCCTCATCCTCGGCGGGCAGGGCAGGGAGGGTCGATCGTGGTCGCCCCCGGATCGGGGGTGTGGATATCCGGACCCCGGCAGGGGGGTCAGGGCTTGAGGCTGGAGACCACGTTGGCGGTGGCGGCGACGCCGTTGTGGATGGTGGGCGCCATGCTGGTGCCGGCGAGGAAGAAGCCGAGCAGGGCGCAGACGAGGGCGTGCGTGAACTTCAGGCCGCTGTTCCGCACGAAGATCACGGCCAGTACCAGCAGCAGCACCACGACAGAAATGGAAACGGCCATCGCTCTCACGTCCCTCCGTCGCCGCATGGGAATTGCGGCGTTCGGCGGACAGTGTGGCGGAACGCGCGGTCCGTCCGGGCGTATGGCGGGGCGGCCATACGGGTGAGATTCGGCCAGGGCGCGGCGGGCAGGCGCTCCTTCCCTTCGACCGTACGTACGGTCGCGCCGACGGTTCGACAGGACGCGGCGGCCCCTTGCCCAGGGGCCGCCGCTCCGTCACGCAGGCGCCGGGAGGTCCATCAGCGCGGCGATCGCGTCCTGGTGCCGGCCCGCCGAACCCAGCGCGATCTGGTCGGACTTGGCCCGCTTCAGCGCCAGGTGCGCCGGGTGCTCCCAGGTCATGCCGATGCCGCCGTGCAGCTGCACGCACTCCTCGGCGGCGCGGACCGCGACCTTGGAGCAGTAGGCCTGGGCGACCGCCACGGTGAGCGGGGCGTCCGGGCTGCCGGTGGCGAGGGCGTCGGCGGCGGCGCGGGCCGCGGCCCTGGCCCCGACGACGTCCAGCCAGAGCTGGGCCATGCGGTGCTTCAGGGCCTGGAAGGAGCCGACGGGCCGGTTGAACTGGTGGCGCTCGCGGGTGTACCGGACGGTCTCCTCCAGGCACCGCTCGGCGAGCCCGAGCTGCTCGGAGGCGAGCAGTCCCGCCCCGGCGAGCAGTCCGCGCCGGACGGCCGTGCGGGCCGCGTCGCCGTCGGCGAGTCGCGTGCCGGCCCCGGGCCGCGTGATGACGCGGGCGAGCGGGCGGGTGAGGTCGAGCGGGGTCTGCGGCTCGACGGTCGCCTCCTCGGCCGGTACGGCGTACAGACCGTCGGCGCGCGGGACGAGGAGGACGTCGGCGGCGACGGCGTCGGCGACGCCCGCGACCGTGGAGGCGGGCAGCGGCCCGGCGCCGGATGCGGCGGACGGGGACGGTCCCGCCTCCGGCGCTCCGGGCGGGAACGGCTCCGCGTCCGGCGCGGTCGACAGCGGTACGGCGAGGACCGCGACCGTCCGGCCGCTCGCGAGCTCCGCCAGGAGCTCGACGGCCGGGCCGCCGCTCTCCCCCGCCAGGCCGAGCAGCGTCTCCGTGGCCACCACCGCGCTCGTGAGGTACGGCAGCGGGGTCACCGCGCGGCCCAGCTCCTCCAGGACCACGGCGGCCTCGCGGTGGCTCGCGCCCTGGCCGCCGAGCTTCTCGGGGACGAGGAGCCCGGCGGCTCCGATGTCGCCCGCGAGGGACTTCCAGAGGCCGGGGACGTACGGATCGTCCGTCTCGATCCGGTCGAGCAGGGTCTGGTGGCCGGCCCGGTCGGCCAGCAGGGCGCGCACCGTCGCCCGCAGGTCGTCCTCGGTCTCGGAGTACAGAAGATCAGTCATCGCGCGAGGTCCTTCCAGGCGACGTCCTTGTCGTTGCGGGGCTCCGGCGGCAGGCCGAGGACCCGCTCGGCGACGATGTTGAGGAGCACCTCGCTGGTCCCGCCCTCGATCGAGTTGCCCTTGGAGCGGAGATAGCGGTAGCCGGCGTCGCGTCCGGTGAAGTCGACGAGCTCGGGGCGTCGCATCTCCCACTCCCCGTACAACAGGCCCTCGTCGCCGAGGAGTTCGACCTCAAGGCCGCTGATGGCCTGGTTGAGCCGGGCGAAGCCGAGCTTCATCGCGCTGCCCTCGGGTCCCGGCTGTCCGGCGACGAGCTGCTGGCGGAGGCGTTCGCCGGTGAGCCTGGCGACCTCGGCGTCGACCCAGAGGTCGAGGAGGCGCCGGTGCAGCTCGTGGGTGCGCAGTTCGGGGCGCTCGCGCCAGGTCGTGGCGAGCTTCCCGATCATGCCGCCCTCGCGGGGGATGCGGGCGCCGCCGATGGAGACCCGCTCGTTCATGAGGGTGGTCTGGGCGACCCGCCAGCCGTCGCCGACCTCGCCGAGGCGGTGGGCGTCGGGGATGCGGACGCCGGTGAGGAAGACCTCGTTGAACTCGGCCTCGCCGGTGATCTGGCGCAGCGGCCTGACCTCCACTCCGGGGTCGGTCATGTCGCAGACGAAGTAGGTGATGCCCCGGTGCTTGGGCGCGTCCGGGTCGGTGCGGGCGATGAGGATGGCCCAGCGGGCGATGTGGGCGCTGGAGGTCCACACCTTCTGCCCGTCGATCACCCAGTCGTCGCCGTCCCGTACGGCGCGGGTGCCGAGCGCGGCGAGGTCGGAGCCGGCGCCGGGCTCGCTGAAGAGCTGGCACCAGACCTCCTCGCCGACCCAGAGGGGCCGCAGGAAGCGGGACTTGACCTCTTCGGAGCCGTACGCGAGGAGGGTGGGGGCGGCCATGCCGAGGCCGATGCCGATCCGGCGCGGGTCGTTGTCGGGGGCGTTCGCGGCGGCGAGTTCGGCGTCGACGACGGCCTGGAGGGCGCGGGGCGCGTCGAGTCCGCCGAGGCCCACGGGATAGTGCACCCAGGCGAGTCCGGCGTCGAAGCGGGCCTTCAGGAAGTCGGTGCGGTCGGTCGTGGCCGGCGGATGCTCGGCGAGCAACTGCCGGACGCGGAACCGGAGTTCCTCGGCGTCGGTCATGCGTGGGCTCCTTCCGGGAGGACGACCAGGCGGCCGGTGGTGGTGCCGTCGGCGACGCGCTGGACGGCGTCCGCCGCGCCGGCGAAGGGGACGCGCTCGCCGATGAGGGGCTTGATGAGGCCCTTCGACGCGTAGGCGGTCAGGGTCTCGTGGCAGCGGGCGATCGAGGCCGGGTCCTTCGCCGCGTACAGGCCCCAGTGGAGGCCGAGGATCGAGTAGTTCTTCACCAGGGCGTGGTTGAGGGCGGGAGCGGGGACGGTGCCGCTCGCGAAGCCGACGATCACGATCCGGCCCTCGAAGGCGACGCACTTGGCGGACTGCTGATAGGCCTCGCCGCCGACGGGGTCGTAGATCACGTCGGCGCCCCGGCCGCCGGTGGCGGCCTTGACGGCGGCGACGACGTCCTCGGAGCGGCGGTCGATCACCAGGTCGCAGCCGAGGGCGCGGGCGGCGGCGGCCTTCTCCGGGCCGCCGACGACGCCGATGACGGTGGCGCCGGCCGCCTTGCCGAGCTGGACGGCG
>NZ_MWIG01000562.1:0-14555 GCF_002156145.1 Streptomyces sp. NRRL B-24572
GCTGCTCGTCCTCGCCGGCACGGTCTGGGTGCTGATGAAGGTGATCAGCTCCGTGCAGCTGGTCGTCCTCGCCTTCGTCGCCGCGCTCCTCGTCACCGCCCTGCTGCAGCCCACCGTGGCCATGCTGCGCCGCAAGGGCCTGCCCCGCGGGCTCGCCACCGCCGTCACCGCCGTCTCCGGCTTCGTCGTCATGGGCCTGGTCGGCTGGTTCGTGGTCTGGCAGGTCATGGACAACGTCGACAACCTGTCCGACCGCGTCAAGGACGGCATCGAGGAACTCAAGCACTGGCTGCTCGACAGCCCGTTCCACGTCACCGAGCAGCAGATCAACGACATCGCCAAGAACCTCAGCGAGGCCATCGGCGCCAACGCCGAGCAGATCACCTCCGCCGGACTCCAGGGCGTCACCGTCATCGTGGAGGCCATGACCGGCATACTCCTCGCGATGTTCTGCACCCTCTTCCTGCTCTACGACGGGAAGAAGGTCTGGGAGTGGACGCTCAAGCTGGTGCCCGCCCAGGCCCGGCCGGGCGTCGCCGGCGCGGGACCGCGCGCCTGGCGCACCCTCACCGCCTACGTCCGCGGCACCGTCCTCGTCGCCCTCATCGACGCCGTCTTCATCGGCCTCGGACTCTGGTTCCTCGACGTGCCGATGGCGGTGCCGCTGGCCGTCTTCATCTTCCTGTTCGCCTTCATCCCGCTGGTCGGCGCGGTCATCTCCGGAGCCCTCGCCTGCCTCGTCGCCCTCGTCACCAACGGCGTGTTCACCGCCCTCATGGTGCTCGTCGTCGTCCTCGCCGTGCAGCAGATCGAAGGCCACGTCCTCCAGCCGTTCATCCTCGGCCGGGCCGTCCGCGTCCACCCGCTCGCCGTCGTCCTCGCCGTCGCCGCCGGCGGCCTCACCGCGGGCATCGGCGGCGCCGTCGTCGCCGTGCCCCTGGTCGCCGTCCTCAACACGGTCGTCGGCTACCTGCGCGCGTACAGCACCGAACAGGCCCTCCGCAGCACCCCGGAACCGCGCGGGGCGACGGCCTTCGCCGTGGCACCGGTCCCGGCGCCGGGCAGCGTCGAGGGGGAGCGCGCGTGATATCGGAGCCGGAGCTCGTGGGCGGGGTGGAGTTCGACGATCCCGAGGTCCTCACCGACGCCCCGCCGCCGCGCCCGCCCCGGGACCGTCGGCCCTGGCTGTGGGCGCTGGGCGGCGCGGTGCTCGCCTCGGCGGTGTGGGGCGGCGGGCTGTACGCGTACGGGCAGCGGAAGGACCCGGGCCCGGACCTGGGCGGGTACCGGACGTCGGCGGAGGAGGGCGGGCTCTGCAAGACGGCGAAGCTGAAGGCGCTCGGCGGGATCCTCGGCAAGCGGAGCGAGGACGGCTACGGGCCCGTGATCGACGATCCGGCCGTGTACGAGGCGTCCTGCTCGATGACCTTCGGCGGTCCGGACGTCGGGTACAGCGCCGACCTCACGTACACCCTGCACAAGGTGACGGACCCGGAGCCCGAGTTCACGGCGCGGGCGAAGTCCGCCGAGATCACCACACCGATCGGTGGTCTGGGGGAGCGGGCCCTCTTCAACGACGCGGGCGGCGAGGGCGGAGAGCTCCGGGTCCTCGACGGCCAGGTCGAGATCCGGCTCAGCCTCTACCGGTACGTCAACACCGACGAGAACGGGAACCCGACCGGGAAGGCCGAGCCCATCGACCTCTCCGGGATCGACGTCCCGATGACCCAGGACGTGCTGGCGCTGATGGAGGCGCTCAAGAAATGACGGAATGACGAAAGGGGCCCCGGGGTGCGAAACCCCGGGGCCCTTCTCGTACGACGGCGATGCCCTACTCGGCGAGGACCGCTTCCGCGTCGAGCGTGACGCCGACCGCCTGGATCACCGCGGCGATCTTCACGGCCTCCTGGATCGTGGCGCGGTCGACACCGGCCTGGCGCAGGACCTGCTCGTGCGAGTCCAGGCACTGGCCGCAGCCGTTGATCGCGGAGACGGCCAGCGACCACAGCTCGAAGTCGACCTTCTCGACGCCCGGGTTGCCGATGACGTTCATCCGCAGGCCGGCGCGCATCGTCCCGTACTCGGGGTCCGACAGCAGGTGCCGGGTCCGGTAGAAGACGTTGTTCATCGCCATGATCGCGGCGGCGGACTTGGCGGCCTGGTACGCCTCGGGCTTCAGGTTGGCCTGGGCCTCGGGCTCCAGCTCCTTGAGCACCTTCGGCGAGCGCGAGGCGATCGCGCAGGCGAGGACGGTGCCCCACAGCTGCTGCTGCGGGAGGTCGCTGTTGCCGATGACCGAACCGAGGTTCAGCTTCAGGTCCTTGGCGAAGTCCGGTATGGCGGACTTCAGTTCGTCGAGAGCCATGTCGGATCCGCCCTTACTCGCCGGCGAGGAGCGCGGCCGCGTCGAGGGTGCTCTCGCCCTTGTTCCAGTTGCACGGGCACAGCTCGTCGGTCTGCAGGGCGTCGAGGACCCGCAGGACCTCCTTGGGGTTACGGCCCACGGAACCGGCGGTCACCATCGTGAACTGGATCTCGTTGTTCGGGTCGACGATGAAGACGGCGCGCTGGGCGAAGCCGTCCTCGCCGCGGACGCCGCAGTCGCTCATGAGCTCGTGCTTCGAGTCGGCCAGCATCGGGAAGGGCAGGTCACGCAGGTCGGCGTGGTCCTTGCGCCAGGCGTGGTGGACGAACTCGGAGTCACCGGAGACACCGAGGATCTGGGCGTCGCGGTCGGCGAACTCGTCGTTCAGCTTGCCGAACGCGGCGATCTCGGTCGGGCAGACGAAGGTGAAGTCCTTCGGCCAGAAGAACACCACGCGCCACTTGCCCTCGTAGGACTTGTGGTCGATCTGCGCGAACTCCTTGCCGCTCTCCAGCGACACGCAGGCGGTCAGGTCGTAGGCGGGGAACTTGTCACCGACAGTGAGCACGCGCTCTCCTTGCAGGGTGGAAGGTGCCCTTTTGGGGTCTTCCGTGAGGGGTTGGACGGCCCACAGCATGGCACGGGGTGCATTGATCAGTGAAATAGCTAGAGTGGGTCGTGTTGATCGAAGGTGGTTATCAGTGGCGTCCCCGTACAGCACCCCGCACGGCCCGCACCGAGGCAAGCAGCCGAGCCTTTCGCAGCTCAGAGCGTTCGCGGCCGTCGCCGAGCATCTGCACTTCCGCGATGCGGCGGCCGCCATCGGCATGAGTCAGCCCGCCCTCTCGGGCGCGGTTTCGGCCCTCGAAGAGGCACTCGGTGTCCAGCTCCTCGAGCGTACGACGCGGAAGGTACTGCTCTCGCCCGCCGGGGAGCGGCTCGCGGTCCGCGCGCGGACCGTCCTCGACGCGGTGGCGGAGCTGGTGGAGGAGGCGGAGGCCGCCCAGGCCCCCTTCACCGGTGTCCTCCGGCTCGGCGTGATCCCCACCGTGGCGCCGTACCTGCTGCCCACCGTCCTGCGGCTCGTCCACCGCCGCTACCCCGAGCTCGACCTCCAGGTCCACGAGGAGCAGACCTCCTCGCTCCTGGAGGGGCTCGCCGCCGGACGGCTCGACCTGCTGCTGCTCGCCGTGCCGCTCGGCGTGCCCGGAGTCACCGAACTCCCCCTCTTCGACGAGGACTTCGTCCTGGTCACCCCCGAGGGGCACCCGCTGGCCGGGCGGGACGACATCCCGCGCGAGGCCCTCAGGGAACTCCGGCTGCTGCTCCTCGACGAGGGGCACTGCCTGCGCGACCAGGCCCTCGACATCTGCCGGGAGGCCGGGCGCACCGAAGGCGCCGAGGTCACCACGACCGCCGCCGGGCTCGCCACCCTGGTCCAGCTGGTCGCCGGCGGCCTCGGGGTGACCCTGCTGCCGCGCACCGCCGTGACCGTCGAGACCGCCCGCAACACCGCCCTGTGGACCGGGAGGTTCGCCGAACCGGCGCCCTCGCGGCGGATCGCCCTCGCGATGCGGACGGGCGCGGCCCGGGGCGCCGAGTTCGAGGAGCTGGCGGAGGCCCTGCGCGGGGCGATGAGGGAGCTTCCCGTACGGGTGATCCCCGGCGAGTGAGGGACGCCTGGGCCTGACTCGTATCCCCGTACGAGCGAGGACAGCAGCCGCTTGCGGTCCCGCAGTTGCTCCAGGGTCGTGACCAGGAGAGAGGCCGCCACCAGGAGCATCGTCAGGGTGGAGCCGACGAGGATGCCGGTGCGGACGCTGGAGAACGCGGCGTCGCGCTGGATGTCCTTCAGGGGGCGGACCAGGGACGTCGGATCGATGTCCGCCGCCGTGTTCCGTACGAGGTCGGCGGCGTCGGGCACGGCCGGGTCGAGCCGGACCATGGCCTGCGCGTCGGGCTCGTCGAGCGGGAGGGCGCCGATCGCCTTCGGGGTGGCGAGGACGCCGTACTGGTGCATGCCCGTCGGGTCCGGGCGGGAGTCCACGACCTTCGCCGTGGCGGGGATGCGCCACTGCGGCAGCGGCCCCTTCGGGGGCTTCGGCGCGCTCGGGTGCGGATGCGGGTCGCGCAGCGCGACCGTGGCACCGGGCCGGACCGCCCGGGTGACGAAGGAGTCGTCCGGGTTGCCCTGCCTGCCGTGCGCGAGGAAGACGAAGACGTCGCCGTCCGTGCAGGACGGGAGCGTGGCGAACTCACGGAGGGAGGCGCAGTCGCCGACCCGGAGCGAGACGCCCGGGGAGAACTCCTCGCCCTCCTTCAGGGGCCCGGGCCGCCACACGCGCGACTCGACGATGCCGGCCACGCCGGTGACGCCCTCGGTCCGCCGGAAACGGTCGATCATCCCGCGGGCCTCGTCGGCGTTCCGGGCGTCGATGTCGATCACGAGCTGGGCGCGGGAGGTGTCCTCGCCGGTGAGGTTCGTGAAGTCGCTCTCCATCGCCTGGAACAGCATCTGGAGCGCGATCGCCCCGGTCGCCGCGACCACGATCCCGCTGACCGCGCGGGCCGCCGTGCCGCTGCTCAACTGGAGCCTGCGGACCGCCAGCTGCCAGGCCACCGGGCCGGCGTGCAGCCGCTTCACGCCCGCTTCGACGAGCCACGGGAGGAGGGTGGTGAGGCCGATCAGGACGAGCGTGGTGCCGGCCACGACGCCCACGGTGTCGATGCTGGTCTCGCTCATCTGCACGTCGCCGATGAGCGGGGCGAGGAAGGCCGCGCCGGCCGCGAGGATCAGCAGCCGCCACCACAGCCGGCGGCGGCGCGGGACGGCGGTACGGACGACGCCGAGCGGCTCGATCGCCACTCCGCGCAGCGCGAAGAGGGTGACCACGACCGAGGCGACCGGGACGACGGCGAGGACGAGCACGGCGAGCGCGGTCATCGGCACGACGTCGGAGGGGTAGGCGTTGACGTCCCAGATGGTGAAGGCCCCCGCGAACTGCCGCCCCAGCGCGAAGAGTCCGAGACCCGCGAGCAGGCCGAGGAGCGCGCTCGCGAGGGACTCGCCGGCCGCGATCCGCCGGGTCATGGCGGCGTCCGCGCCGACGAGGCGCAGCGCCGCGAGCCGCCGGTCGCGCTGCTCGCCGCCGAAGCGGACGGCGGTCGCGATGAAGACGAGCACCGGCAGGAGCAGGACGACGCAGGCGACGACGACGAGGAGGATCAGGAACGCGTTCATCGGCTCCCCGGGCACCGACCAGCCGTAGCGCGCGCCGCGCCCGTCGAAGTTCTCCGGGTCGAGGAAGTCGACGTGGGCGACGTACCGCAGTTCGGCCGGTCCGATGAGTCCTGCCGGTCCGATCGTGCCGGCGACCTTGTAGGGGAGCCGCTTCTTGAGGAGGGCGCCCTCGGGGGAGTCGAGCAGCTCGCCGAGTGCGGGGGAGACCAGCATCTCGCCGGTCCCGGGGAACTTCGCGGCGCCCGGCGGCACCGGGGGCGCGTCGCCCTCGGGGCGCACCAGCAGTCCGCTGATGACGTCGTCGCGGTAGCCGGTGGTCGCGCTGAGGTGGAGGAAGGAGTCGGGCCGGGGCGAGGTGACCTCTTCGCTGCCGTCGACGGCACGGACCGCCTCCCGTACCTCCCGCTGGAAGAGCATGTTCGGGAAGGAGGCGGCGAGCAGCAGCAGGGCCACGCCGAAGCCGACGCCGGTCGCGGTCAGCAGGGTGCGGAGCAGTCCGGAGCGGCCGCCGGTGACCGCGAACCGGGCGCCGAGCGTCAGGTCGCGGGTCCAGGTGCCGAGGCTCATGCGGCCCACTCCGAGTCCCGTACCGAGCCGTCCCGTACGACGACCTCGCGGTCGGAGTAGGCGGCGACCCGGGCCTCGTGGGTGACGAGGACGACGGCGGCGCCGGTGTCCCGGGAGGCCTCGGTGAGGAGCCGCATGACCCGCTCGCCGTTGAGGGAGTCGAGCGCGCCGGTCGGCTCGTCGGCGAAGATCACGCGCGGGGCGGTGACGAGGGCGCGGGCGACGGCGACGCGCTGGCCCTGGCCGCCGGATATCTCGCCGGGGCGCTTGCCCGCGACGGCGTCGACCTCCAGGCGGGCCAGCCACTCGGCGGCCCTGGCCTCGGCGGCCTTGCGCTTCTCGCCGCCCAGGCGGAGCGGGAGGGCGACGTTCTCGACGCAGGTCAGCTCGGGGACGAGCTGGCCGAACTGGAAGACGAAGCCGAAGTCGGTACGGCGCAGGGAGCTGCGATCGCCGTCGGAGAGCGCGGTGAGCTCGCGTCCGTCGTAGGTGATGGTGCCGGCGTCGGGGCGGACGATGCCGGCCAGGCAGTGGAGGAGCGTCGACTTGCCGGAGCCGGAGGGGCCCATGACGGCGACGACCTCGCCGGCCCGGAGGGCGAAGTCGGCGCCCGCGAGGGCCGGGGTCGGGCCGTAGGCCTTGTCCAGGCCGGTGGCGCGGAGCAGGGGCGTGGAGCTCATCGACGGATCTCCTCGGCGAGCGCGTCGAGGCGGGCGGCGGTCAGTTCGAGCCAGCGCAGGTCCGCTTCCAGGTGGAAGAGGGCGTGGTCGCAGATCAGCTGGTCGGCGAGGTCGCCGTCCCGCTTGCGCCGGGTGAGCTCGCGCATCAGGCGCAGGTGCTCGGCACGCTGGACGTCGAGGAGCTCGGCGGCGCCGCGGCCGGTGAGCAGGGCCAGGACGACCTTGGTGTAGAGCGTGGACTGGAGGTACGGCTCCGGCTTCTCGGGGGTGGCGAGCCACTGGGCGACATCGGTGATGCCGGCCTCGGTGATCGCGTACCGCTTCCGCTCCGGGCCGCCGCCGGCCTCGATGCCGTCGACGACGACCAGGCCGTTCTTCAGGAGCCGGGACATGGTCGAGTAGACCTGGCCGTAGTGGAGCGGCCGGTCCTGGCCGAACTTCTCGTCGAAGGCGCGCTTGAGGTCGTAGCCGTGGCGCGGTCCGGACTCCAGGAGCCCGAGGAGGGTGTGACCGATGGACATGCCCACCACTGTACATCGTGTGTATACGCGCGATGTATAGCCGGGTGGGCCGCGTCGGTCGCCGAAGCGGCGCCGCGTCGATCACCGAAGCGCCGCCGTATCGATCACCGAAGCGCCGCCGTATCGGTCACTAAACGGAATCGACCCTTCACGCAACCATCCGGTCCTCCCGAACGTCGGTTCCTCTGGGCGTGGGTGCTGATTCTCACGTCCGGAAAAGACGTGATCGGTTGTCCTTTGTCCGCCTCGTCGGTGTTAGCTGTCTGAGCTGATCCGCCGCGGACGGGCTCAGCACCGAGGGCGCCGGACACACGACGAGCGGAGCGACTGGACACATGGGCCGACCGGACAAGGGCAAGGCGAAGAAGCGCGGCATACGCCGCCTCTTCACCTGGAAGAAGCTCCTGGGCACCTTCTTCGTGTTCTGCCTGCTCGGCATGGGCGCCCTCTACGTCGTCTACCTGCTGGTCCCGGTGCCGTCGGCCAACGCCGAGGCGACGATGCAGAGCAACATCTACAAGTACTCCGACGGCAAGATCCTCGCCCGCACCGGCAAGATAAACCGCGAGATCGTCGGCCTGGAGAAGATCCCGCTCCCGGTCCAGAAGGCGTTCGTCGCCGCCGAGAACAAGACCTTCTACAAGGACAACGGCGTCGACATCAAGGGCACCACCCGCGCCGCCTGGAACACCGTCACCGGCAAGGGCAAGCAGGGCGGCTCGACGATCACCCAGCAGTACGTCAAGAACTACTTCCTGAGCCAGGACCAGACGGCGACCCGCAAGCTCAAGGAAATGGTCATCGCCATCAAGGTCGACCAGAAGATGAGCAAGAGCGACATCCTCGCCGGGTACATGAACACGAGTTACTACGGCCGCTCCGCCTACGGCATCCAGGCCGCCGCCCGCTCGTACTACGGCGTCGACGCCACCAAGCTCACCACCGCCCAGGGCGCCTACCTCGCCTCGCTGCTCCAGGCGCCCAACCAGTACGACTGGACCTCCGCGAGCGCCACCGGCCGCAAGCTCGTCGAGGACCGCTGGAACTACGTCCTCGACAACATGGTCGGCGAGGGCTGGCTCAGCGCCTCCGAGCGCGCCGGCATGAAGTTCCCCGTCCCGCAGAAGCCCAAGCCCCTTCCCGGCATGGAGGGCCAGACCGGCTACATCGTCGAGGCCGCCAACCAGGAGCTGATGCGCCAGGGCGTCAGCGAGGAGGACATCAAGGCCGGCGGCTGGACGATCACCCTCAACATCGACGAGAAGAAGCAGAAGGACCTCGTCAAGGCGGTCGACAAGCAGCTGGAGGCCAAGCTCGACCGCAAGGGCGACAAGAAGCAGGCCACCGTCCAGGCCGGCGCCACCTCCGTCGACCCGAAGACCGGCGCGGTCGTCGCGATGTACGGCGGCATCGGCGCCACCGAGCACTGGATGTCCAACGCCACCCGCCGCGACTACCAGCCCGCCTCCACCTTCAAGCCGATCGTCCTCGCCTCCGCCGTCGACAACCACGCGGTCACCCAGGACGGGCGGAAGATCGGCCTCGGCACCGTCTACGACGGCACCAGCCAGCGGCCGGTCGTCGGCAGCCCCATCGAGTTCGCGCCGGAGAACGAGGACGACGAGAGCTACGGCCCCGTCACCGTCCAGAAGGCCACCAACAGCTCGATCAACTCGGTCTTCGCCCAGATGATCGTCGACGTCACCCCGGCCAAGGCCAAGAAGACCGCCCTCGCCCTCGGCATGAAGGACGGCGCGGGTTTCCCCGAGACCCCCGCCATCTCCCTCGGCACCATGGGCGCCTCGACCATGGACATGGCCGGCGCCTACGCCACGCTCGACAACCACGGCAAGAAGGTCACCCCGACCCTGGTGAAGACCGCCGAGCACAAGGACCGCACGGTCAAGGGCGCCCAGGCGATCGGCGAGCAGGTCATCAGCCGCGAGGCGGCCGACACCGCCACCCAGGCCATGACGGGCGTCGTGCAGAGCGGCTCCGGCTTCCGCGCCGCCGGTGACTACGAGGCCGCCGGCAAGACCGGCACCTCCGAGAACAACCGCTCCGCCTGGTTCGTGGGCTACACCCCCGAACTCGTCACCGCCGTCGGCCTCTTCGGCGAGGACGCCCAGGGCAACCAGGTCACCCTCACCGACACCATCAACCCCGGCCGCGCCAACGGTGGACGCACACCCGCCGAGATCTGGGGCGACTACACCGAGCGCGCCCTGAACGGCGGCTCGGACGCCAGCTTCGACCTGGAGACCGACGGCGCCGCCCCGGACGGCACGCTCCCGGAGCCCACCAGGACCACCGAGGCCCCGGCGACCGAGGAGCCGACCGAGGAGCCGACCACGGCCACCACGGCCCCGACCGCCCCGCCGACCTCGACGGCCACCACGCCGCCGCAGCCGACGGACGACCCCGTCACCACGCCGCCGCAGCCCACCCAGGAGCCGACGGCGACCCAGGAGCCGACGGCCCCGCCGACGTCGATCCAGCCGCCGGACGCCGGCGACCCCGTGGTGAACAGCACCACCCGCCCGCCGCGCTGACGACACGAGGCTCACGACACGAGGCTCACGGCATGAGTGAAGGCCGGACCCGCACGGGGTCCGGCCTTCGCCGTTCTCACAGGTGTACGGGCTCAGGTACGGGTCGCCAGCTCGAACCAGACCACCTTGCCGCCCGAGAGCCGGGTCGCCCCCCACCGCCGGGCAAGACGGTTCACCAGGAACAGCCCGCGCCCGCCCTCGTCCGTGTCGCGCGCCCGCCGCTGCCGGGGCAGCTGCGGGGAGTCGTCGCCGACCTCGCAGCGCAACACGTCCGTACGGAGCAGCCGCAGGGTCACCGGCCGCTCCGCGTACCGCACGGCGTTCGTCACGACCTCGCTGATCAGCAGCTCGACCGAGTCCGTCAGCTCCTCCAGGTCCCAGCGGGCGAGCGCCCGCCGGGCGAGCCTCCGTGCCCGCCCCGGGGCCGCGTCCTCCGGCTCCAGGAACCAGTACGCCACGTCGCTCGGCGCGATCCCGTCGAACCGGGCCGCGAGCAGCGCGATGTCGTCGTCCCGGTCGCCCGGACCCAGCATGTCCAGGACGTCGTCGCAGAGCGCCTCCAGGGGCGGCGAGTGGTCCGGGCCCGTCAGCTGCGCGGTCGCCGCCAGGCGCTCCCGCAGCTGCTCGATCCCCGTCCACACGTCCCGCAGCCGCGACTCGACGAGACCGTCCGTGTAAAGCAGCAGCGTGGCGCCGGCCGGGGCGTCCAGCTCGACCGCCTCGAAGTCCACCCCGCCGACCCCGATCGGGGCGCCGGGCGGCACCCGCAGCACCTCGGCGCGGCCGCCCAGGTGGAGCAGTATCGGCGGCGGATGGCCCGCGTTGGCCACGGTGATCCGGTGCGAGACCGGGTCGTACACCGCGTACATGCACGTCGCCATCCGGTCCTGGCCGAGCCGCTGCGCCTGCTCGTCCAGGTGGTGCAGGACCTCCTGCGGGGGCAGGTCGAGACCGGCCAGGGTCTGCGCCGTGGTGCGCAGCTGGCCCATGATCGCCGCCGAGGTCATGGAGTGGCCCATGACGTCGCCGACGACCAGGGCGACCCTGCTGCCGGGCAGCGGGATCGCGTCGTACCAGTCGCCGCCGACCCGCGCCGTCTCCGCCGCCGGCAGATAGCGCGAGGCCAGCTTGACGCCGGTCGGCTGCGGCAGCGAGTCCGGCAGCATCGTCCGCTGGAGCTCGTCCGCGATGTACGCCTCGCGGCCGTAGAGGACGGCCTTGTCGATGCCGAGCGCGGTGTGCGTCGCCAACTGGGCCGCGACGAGCAGGTCGTTCGGCTCGAAGCCGGCCCGCTCGGGGCGGCGCAGGAACACGGCCGCGCCGATCACCCGGCGCCGGCCGCGCAGCGGAGCCAGTATCGCGCGCAGCCCGCCGGGCAGCGGGTGTTCGGGGCCGAGCAGCTCGGTCAGGGCCGTCTTGGCGGCCGCGGAGTCGCCGAAGACCGGCCGCACCCCGCGCAGCACCTCGGCGAGCGCCCCGCCGTTCCGCACCTCGCAGAGTTCGGCTGCGGGGGTCGGGTCCGGATCGGGTACGAGGACGAGCTCCTCGCCCTCCAGATCGCTTAACCGCAGCCGGTCCGTGCGGCGCAGGCGCAGCACGAACGGCGCCACCGGCCGCTCGTCGCCCACCGGGAGCGGGTCGCGGAGGTAGACCAGGATCTCGTCGGAGAAGGTCGGCACGGTGGCCCGGCACAGGCCGAGGACGATCTCGTCCAGGTCGATGCCGCGCGCGATGCGCCGGGTCGCGGCCCCGACGAACCGCAGCCGCTCGCCCTCCCGCCGCGCGACGCCGTCCCCGCCGCGGGCCCCGCCGCCGGGACGCTGCGGGGACACGGCGACGGCCACGGCGCCGGGGTGGCCGGTGCCGCCGGGAACGCCCGGGTGTCCGGTGTCGTCGGCGGTGCCCGGACGGCCCGTACCGGCCGTCGAATCGGGGTGGTCGGTGCCGGCGGGGGAGCCGGGGTGTGCCGTACCGCCGGAAGCGTCGGGGTGTTCCGCACCGGCCGGGGCGCTCGGGTGGTCCGTGCCGGCCGGCGGGGTCGGGCCCGTCGGCTGCGCGGGCAGTTCCGGGCCCGGGGCCGCGGGGGCCGTCGGGCCGCCCGGCTGAGCGGGCAGGTCGGAGGGCAGGCCGGCGGCCGCCGCCTCCTGGCGAGGGCGCGCGCGTTCCTGCGGCCGGGCAGCCAGGGGCTGCCGGCCTTCGTGGGAGGTGGGATGCTCCGTCACGCGTGGGATTCCGTCCGTCCGGGCCGGTGGTGCGATGCACTCGCTCTTCTCGCCGATGCCGCGCCTTCGGCGGGGGTAAACCCGTCGTATGCAGCGGATCTGGACGTTCCGCGAGCTGCGGCAACGGCAGGGGTCGGAACACCCGGGCACACGTCCGGCACTGCTCTCCCCCTCGTGGATGACTTCTGGTCAGGTCCTGCGCTGTGCTGAGTCGTTGACGTGCTGTTCGGTCGGTCTGACGTGGTGTCGGATCGGTCTCTGCCGTGCGGAGGACGATCCTACGTTTGAACCCCTGGGGCGCATCAAGGGTCTCACGGCGCCGTGTGCGCCGGAGTGCGATCCCAGTCCGCCGGCAGTTCCGGAACTCGCCATCCCGGATCGGGCCGCCAGTCCTCCCAGCCGTCCGAGAACGGCGCCCCCCACGTCTTGATCCGCTCCACCGCCCGCTCCCCGGCCGCCCGCACCCGGGCGGCCTGCTCCGGGCCCATGAGGCCGGACTGCTGGGCCTGTGCGAACTCGTCCTCGTCCCGCCACAGCCAGCTGCGGTCGGGGTAGACGGAGATGTCGAGGAAGTGGTCCTCGGAGTCGACGCCGCCGGACCACCGGACCCGCGGTTCCTCCAGGTTCACGTACCAGCTGCGGAAGCGCCAGCCGCGCTCCCAGAACAGCCAGACCGACCACGGCTCGTCGGGCCGCGCCAGCTTCAGCACCCCGCTGCCGGACCAGCGCGCGCGCTCGGTGGTGCGCGGGGCCGTGTAGCGGGTGGCGAGCGGCTCGTCGTGGACGGACGTGCCGTCGGCGAGCACGGGCCGGACGCACTCGGTGTCGGGCGCCATCCAGACCGCGAGCAGCTCGGGCGTGTCCTGCACGACCGTCACCGGCCGGCAGATGTGCACCGCGCCGGTGCCGTTGCCGCGGTAGCGCCAGAGGATGTGCTCCCCAGGCGCCCAGTGCTGAGAGCCGCCCGATCCTGTCATGCGCAGATCTTAGGGGCGCGCTCCCACGACCGCTGCGGCACAGATCACGAAGGAGTCGGCTACCGGTCACGTACGACTCGGCTACCGGCCGGTCACTACCGGCCGGTCACTTCGCCGCGGTCGCCTCCACCGGCCGGTCGCTTCCACGCCGGGTCGCCTCCATCGGCCGGGTCGCTTCCACCGCCGGGTCGCCTCCACCGCCGGGTCGCCTCCACCGGTCGGTCGCCTCCACCGGCCGGTCACCTGCGGGGCACCTCCGCTACGGGTGCGTCATCCGCAGCACGTCCAGCGCCTCGTCCAGCTGCTCGACCGTGAGGTCGCCCCGCTCGACGTAGCCGGATTCGAGGACCACCTCGCGGATGGTCTTCCGCTCGGCGAGGGACTTCTTGGCGACCTTCGCGGCCTCCTCGTAGCCGATGTACTTGTTCAGCGGGGTGACCACGGACGGCGAGGACTCGGCGTACTCGCGGGCGCGGTCCACGTTCGCCGTGATCCCGTCGACCGTGCGGTCGGCGAGCAGCCGGGAGGCGTTGGCGAGCAGCCGTACGGACTCCAGGAGGTTCTTCGCCATCACGGGCAGCATCACGTTGAGCTCGAAGTTCCCGGCCGCGCCCGCCACCGCCACGGTGGTGTCGTTTCCGGTCACCTGGGCGGCGACCATGAGGACCGCCTCGGGGATCACCGGGTTGACCTTGCCCGGCATGATCGAGGAGCCGGGCTGGAGATCGGGGAGGTTGATCTCGGCGAGGCCGGTGCGCGGGCCGCTGGCCATCCAGCGCAGATCGTTGGCGATCTTGGTGAGGGAGACGGCGATGGTCCTGAGCTGCCCGGACGTCTCCACCAGGGCGTCGCGGGCGCCCTGGGCCTCGAAGTGGTCGCGGGCCTCGGTCAGCGGCAGCCCGGTGGCGCGGGCGACCTCGGCGATGACGGCCGCGGAGAAGCCGGCCGGGGTGTTGATGCCGGTGCCCACCGCCGTGCCGCCGAGGGGGAGTTCGGCGAGGCGGGGGAGTGCGGCGCGGAGCCGTTCGGCGCCGTACCGGACCTGGGCCGCGTAGCCGCCGAACTCCTGGCCCAGGGTGACCGGAGTGGCGTCCATCAGATGCGTACGGCCGGACTTCACCACCGTCGCGAATTCGGCTGATTTTCGCTCCAGGGAGGCGGCCAGGTGGTCGAGCGCGGGGATCAGGTCGCGGGTGACGGCGGCGGTGGCCGCGATGTGGATGGAGGAGGGGAAGACGTCGTTCGAGGACTGCGAGGCGTTGACGTGGTCGTTGGGGTGGACCTCGCGGCCCTCGGGGAGCCGCTCGGTGGCGAGGGTGGCGATCACCTCGTTGGTGTTCATGTTGGACGAGGTGCCCGAGCCGGTCTGGAAGACGTCCACGGGGAAGTGCTCGTCCCAGCGCCCCTCGGCGACCTCCCCGGCCGCCGAG
>NZ_MWIG01000563.1:0-956 GCF_002156145.1 Streptomyces sp. NRRL B-24572
CCACCGGCAGGCCCTCGAAGCGCAGCCCCTCGTCCAGCCGCCCCGGCCGCACCAGCATCCCCGGGTTCAGGCCCCCGTCCGGGTCCCACACGTCCTTGACCGCGCCGAAGAGGCCGACCAGCTCCTCCCCGTACATCCTCGGCAGCAACTCGGCCCGTGCCTGCCCGTCGCCGTGCTCCCCGGAGAGCGAGCCGCCGTGGGCGACCACGAGGTCGGCGACGGCCTCCGAGAAGCGGCGGAAGTCCCGTACGCCCTTCCCCGTCCACAGGTCGAAGTCGATCCGCACGTGCACGCACCCGTCCCCGAAGTGCCCGTACGGGACTCCCCGGAGGCCGAAATCGGCCAGCAGCGCACGGAATGCGCGGAGGTACGCGCCGAGCCGCGCCGGCGGCACCGCGCAGTCCTCCCAGCCGGGCCAGGCGTCCCCGCCCCCCGGCATCCGCGTCGCCGTCCCCGCCGCGTCCTCCCGGATCCGCCACAGCGCCCGCTGCCCGGCCGCCTCCCGCACCACGACCGCGTCCAGCGCGTCCGCCGCCCGGACCAGGTCCGCGGCGGCCGGAGCACCGTCCACCTCGCAGAACAGCCACGCCGCACCCTTCGGGAGCCCTGACGCACCCCGTACGAGATCGGCCGCCATGCCCTCCACCGTCAGGGGCCCGTAGGGGAGCAGCCCCGCCGCCGCATCCGCCGCCGCCGTCTCGTCCGCGTACCCCAGGACCACGAGCACCGGCTCGGCGGGCAGCGGGACGAGCGCGACCGTCGCCTCCGTGACGACCCCCAGGGTCCCCTCGCTCCCGACGAAGGAGCGGGCCACGTCCACGCCCCGCTCGGGGAGCAGCGCGTCGAGGGCGTAGCCGGAGATCCGGCGCGGGAGAGCGGGCGGGTAGCCGGTCCGGAGGAGGGCGAGACGGCGGTCCACGAGGTCGAGGAGACCTGCCGGTGCTCCCCGCCCGTCC
>NZ_MWIG01000564.1:0-15633 GCF_002156145.1 Streptomyces sp. NRRL B-24572
CCGCACGGTGTCGCTGGCGGCTCCGATCGACACCGTGCGGGGCCCCGACGATCCCGAGCCGGCGGTGCACCGGATGACCGGACCGAGCCCGCGCGACATCCGCTCGGACGCCCTGTGCTTCGCCACCGACCGGTTCGCCATGAACGTGCACGGCGATGCGGACAGCCATCTCGACGCGCTCTGTCACGTCGTGTTCGACGCGGAGCTCTACGGCGGGGTGCCCGCGAGCACCCTGACGGCCGAGGGTGCCCGCAGTCTCTCCGTGGACCTGCTCTCCGACGGTCTCGTCGGCCGGGGTGTGCTGCTGGACATTCCGCGGCTGCGCGGAGTCCCCTGGCTGGAACCGGGGGACCATGTGACACGGGGCGATCTGAAGGCTGCCGAAGCCGCGCAGGGGGTTCACGTCGGAGCGGGCGACCTGCTGTTCGTGAGGGTGGGGCACCGTCTTCGGCGGATCGCACGCGGGCCGTGGAACTCGGCCGAGGCCCGCGTGGGACTGCACCCGACCGCCGTGGAGTTCCTGGCCGAGCGCGAGGTCACGGCCCTGGGCGGGGACGGCAACAACGACACCGCGCCCAGCGCGGTGCGGGACGTCGCCTTCCCCGTGCACGTCCTGGCCATCCACGCCATGGGCATCCACCTCATGGACTACCTGCAGTTCGAGGACCTCGCCCCGGTCTGCGCACAGGCCGGCCGCTGGAGTTTCCTGTGCGTGGTCGCCCCTCTGCGGCTGCCCGGAGCCACGGGATCGCCGGTCAACCCGATCGCGGTGCTGTGACGGGGCCGCGCGCCGTGGACACCGCTCCGGTCGCCGTCCACGGGCAGGGCGGATACTTTCGAGGAAGGTGGGACCCCTGGGCCCTCGCCCAGCGGGGGGTGCCAGGTGCCTGACACCAGGTCGGGGCCGTGATCCCAAGGACGGTGGTCGCCGTGGGCGACACCCCTCACTACGACGTCATCATCATCGGCACCGGCGCGGGCGGGGGCACTCTCGCCCATCGCCTCGCTCCGTCGGGCAAACGCGTCCTCCTCGTCGAACGGGGCGGCTACCTGCCGCGTGAGCGGGACAACTGGGACTCGACGGCGGTGTTCGTCAAGGGCAAGTACCGGGCCCCGGAGTTCTGGCTCGACAAGCACGGCGCCGAGTTCCCGCCCGAGGTCAACTACTACGTCGGCGGAAACACCAAGTTCTACGGAGCCGCCCTCTTCCGGCTGCGGCCCGAGGACTTCGGCGAACTCCGTCATCACGGCGGCGTCTCCCCCGCCTGGCCGATCCGGTACGAGGACCTGGAGCCGTACTACACCCAGGCCGAGCACCTCTACCTGGTGCACGGGCGGCACGGCGAGGATCCCGGCGAGGGCCCGGTCAGCGCACAGTACGCGTATCCGCCCGTGGAGCACGAGCCGCGCATCCAGCAGTTGAGCGACGACCTGGAGAAGCGCGGTCTGCACCCGTTCCACCTGCCGATCGGCGTCGATCTGAGCCAGGAGGACGGGGGTCGGCCCACCCATTCCAGTGTCTGCATCCGATGCAACCGGGTCGACGGCTTCCCCTGCCTGGTGCGCGCCAAGTCCGACGCCGAGGTGATCTGTGTCGAACCGGCCCTCGACCACCCCGACGTCGAGATGGTCACGCACACCCAGGTGGTCCGGCTGGAGACCGGTGACGGGGGACGCCGCGTCAGCGCGGTCGTCGGCCGTCTGCCGGACGGCTCGGAGGTCCGGTTCACGGCGGACGTGGTGGTCGTCTCCTGCGGGGCGGTCAACTCGGCCGCGCTGCTGCTGGCCTCGGCGAACGAGCACCATCCCCGTGGTCTTGCGAACAGCTCCGACGTGGTCGGCCGGTTCTACATGCGGCACAACAACCTGGCGCTGATGGCGGTGTCGAAGGAACCCAACGACACCCAGTTCCAGAAGACCCTGGCCCTGCACGACTGGTACCTCGGAGCGGACGACTGGGACTTCCCGCTGGGCGGCATCCAGATGCTGGGCAAGTCGGACGCCGAACAGATCCACGGCGAGGCGCCCCGGTGGGCCGGCGCGGTGACTCCCGACATGCCGTTCGAGGTACTGGCCCATCACGCCGTCGACTTCTGGCTGTGCGGTGAGGATCTGCCGCTGGCGGACAACCGGGTCACCCTCGACGGCGACGGGCGCATCCGGCTCGCTCTCGACGAGAAGAACAACATCGAGGGTCTGAAGCGCCTGAGGCACAAACTGCAGGGGATGCTGGGCCACTTGGGCATGCACGAGCACCGCCTGCTGTCCCACAGCATCTACCTGCACAAGGGGATGCCGATCGGAGCGACCGCGCACCAGGCGGGCACCGTACGCTTCGGCACCGATCCCGCCGACTCCGCGCTGGACGTGAACTGCAAGGCTCACGACCTCGACAACCTGTACGTCGTCGACACGAGCTTCTTCCCGAGCATCGGCGCGGTCAACCCGTCCTTGACGGCCATCGCCAACGCCCTCCGGGTGGGCGACCACCTCCTGGAGCGGCTGGGCTGAGCATGAGGCGGCACTGCTCTGTCCGGACGAAGGCGCTGAGCCCAATGGCCCAACGGCGATTTCGAGGAGATGCCGACCGCCTCGCCAGGTGATTGCGTGGCGCTGCCCGGCCGCGCCGGCCGGGGCTCAGCGCGACCGCGCGGCGAGGAGGCAGGACGGCATGGATTCCACGGTGGGAGCACCGCAGGGCGTGATCCCGGCGCGATTGCTGCATGGTCAGAAGGCTCTGGTCACCGGAGCCAATTCGGGCATCGGCAAAGCCACGGCGATCGGCCTGGGCCGAGCCGGCGCCGATGTGGTCGTGAACTACGTGGCGGATCGTGAGGCCGCCGAGGCGGTGGTCGAGGAGATCGCCTCGTTCGGGGTGCGCGCGGCGGCGTACGAAGCCGACGTGTCCCAGGAGGACCAGGTCGTCGCCATGATGAACCGGATGGTCCAGGAGTTCGGCACCATCGACGTCCTCGTGGCCAACGCGGGGCTGCAGCGGGACGCCTCCGTCACGGAGATGACCCTCGCCCAGTGGCAGAAGGTCATCGACGTCAATCTCACCGGTCAGTTCCTGTGCGCACGGGAGGCGACCAAGGAGTTCCGGCGCCGGGGCGTGGTCCCCGAGGTGTCCCGCTCCGCCGGGAAGATCATCTGCATGAGTTCCGTGCACCAGGTCATCCCCTGGGCGGGCCACGTGAACTACGCGTCGTCCAAGGGCGGCGTGCAGATGATGATGCAGACCCTGGCCCAGGAGCTCGCGCCGGAGAAGATCCGCGTGAACGCGGTGGCCCCGGGAGCGATCAAGACGCCGATCAACCGCGCGGCCTGGGAGACGCCCGAAGCGCAGAAGGACCTCCTGAGGCTCATCCCGTACGACCGGGTCGGGGACCCCGACGACATCGCCCACGCCGTCGTCGCGCTCGCGTCCGATCTCATGGACTACGTGGTGGGAACCACCCTGTACGTCGACGGCGGCATGACTCTCTTCCCCGGCTTCGCCACCGGCGGATGACGCCTTCCCCGCCCTTCCCCCACCCGCACGACGAAGGCGCGCATGCCCACCTCGCTCCATCTGCTGGCAGATGCCCCGGCCCAGCTCCTGCCGGCCCGGGAACTCATGGCCTTCACTCTGGCCTCCCACATCATCCTGGTCCCGCTCGGCGTGGCGTTCCCCCTCATCACCCTGGTGATGCACTACCGCGGACTGCGCCGCGACGACCCCACGGCGCTCCTCCTGGCACGTCGCTGGTCTGCCGTGATGGCGGTGCAGTTCGCGCTCGGCATCGTCACCGGCACGGTGCTGTCGTTCGAGTTCGGTCTGTTGTGGCCCGGCCTGATGGGACGGTGGGGTGACGTCTTCGGCGTCGGATTCGGTGTCGAGGCCTGGGCCTTCTTCCTGGAGGCCGTGCTCATCGCGATCTACCTGTACGGATGGCGGAGGCTGAAACCGCGGACGCATTTCCTCCTCGGTCTGCCCCTGCCGTTCGCCGCTCTGCTCGGTGCGTTCGGCATCCTGGCCGCCAACTCCTGGATGAACACGCCTCAGGGCTTCTCGCTCGACTCCGGAGGAAATCCGGTCGACGTGAACGTCTGGAAGGCGATCTTCACGCCGATGTTCGGGCCGCAGTACTGGCACTTCGTCGTGGGGATGATCCTCACCGCGGGCTTCGTGGTGGCGGGCGTCTACGCCACGGGCTGGTTGCGCGGCCGCCGGGACCGCTACCACCGGCTGGGCTTCGCCGTGCCGTTCACCATCGCCGCCGTCGCCGCACCGGTGCAGTTCGTCCTCGGCGATTCCATCGCCCGGTCGGTGTTCCACAAGCAGCCGGTGAAGTTCGCCGCGATGGAGATCGTCTGGAAGACCGACACGCGGGTGCCGGAGTACCTCTTCGGCCGTCTGCAGGAGGACGGGACCGTCAAGGGCGGCATCAAGATCCCGCTGCTCGACTCGTTCCTGGCCGGTTTCAGCGCGGACACCGAGGTGGTGGGACTGACCTCCGTCCCGGCGGACCAGCGCCCCACGGCCACGCAGGCGACCATCGCCCACTGGGCCTTCGACATCATGGTCCTGATCGGGTCCGTGCTGGTGCTGCTCGCCCTCTGGTACGGCTTCGTCTGGCTGCGGCACCGTCGTCTGCCCGCCTCGCCGTGGTTCTACCGCGCCGCGGCCTGTGCCGGTGTCGGCTCCGTCGTGGCCGTCGAGTGCGGCTGGATCGCCACCGAGGTGGGACGCCAGCCCTGGATCGTGTACCAGAACATGCGGGTCGCCGAGGCCGTGACGGCAACCCGCTCCACCAGTCTGTGGATCATGCTCGGTGTGGTGATGCTGGTGTACGTGCTCCTCTTCGGCTCCTTCCTCGTCATCCTGCTCAAGATGCGCACGCGCTGGCGGCTCGCCGACGGGCAACAGACCGCGGTGGGCACAGGCCACCCACCGGAGCACGACCTCCCGTACGGGCCGCGAGCCCCCCTCTCCCCGGACGACGTCCCGGCGACCAGGGGCGGAGCCGACCGACCCGGGGGTGACCGCCCGTGACCGCCGACCTCATCGCCGTGGTGCTGCTGCTGGCCGTGACGGCGTACGCCTGCGCGGGCGGTACGGACTACGGAGCGGGCTTCTGGGACCTGACGGCGGGAGGAGCGGAACGCGGCAGACGTCCCCGGTGGCTCATCGACCACGCCATGGCTCCCGTGTGGGAGGTGAACAACGTCTGGCTGATCTTCGTCCTCGTCGTGATGTGGACCGGCTTCCCCGTCCTGTTCCAGACCGTGTTCTCCGCGATGTGGCTCCCCCTCGCCCTGGCCGTCGTGGGCATGGTCCTGCGCGGTGCCGGTTTCGCGCTCCGCAAACCCTCCCGACGGCTCGCCGGCCGGCGGGTGTACGGTGCCGTCTTCGCCTCGGCTTCGGTCGTCACGCCGTTCTTCCTGGGCGCCGCGGTCGGCGGGGTCGCGTCGGAGCGCGTGGCTCCCGGCACCGAGGCCTCGGCGGATGTGTGGACCAGCCCGACCTCGGTGGTGTTCGGGCTGGTCGCCGTCGCGACCACGGCCTTCCTCGGCGCGGTGTTCCTCGCCGGGGACGCCCACAGGTTCAACGCGCCCGATCTGATCCCCTACTTCAGGCGGCGGGCCCTGGGCAGTCTGGCGGTGCTCACCGTCCTGGCCGTGGTCACCGGATTCGTCACCCACGAGGACTCCCCCTATGTGTGGCACGGGCTCACCCGGGGCCTGGGGCTGCTCTTCGTCGTCGTCGCGGGAACGTCCGCGCTCGCGACGGCCTGGCTGCTCCTGCGGACGCCGGAGGCGTGGGTGCGCGTCACGGCGGTCGGAGTGGTCGCGTCCGCGATCGTCGCCTGGGGCATGGCCCAGCGGCCCTATCTGCTCCCCACCTCGCTGACCGTGGCCGACGCGGCGGGCTCGCCCGCCACACTGACGTGGCTGGCGGTCGTCTCCCTGGTGGCCCTGGTGGCCGTCGTGCCGGCCGTCGTCCTCCTCTACTGGCTCGACACCCACGGTGAGCTGGAAGAACTCACCGACTCCGAGCTGCGCGGGGGAAGCGGCACCGGCGGTGACGGTGGGGGACACGAGAGCTGAGCACCCTCCCGTACCCGATCCGGACACGCGCCCCGGGGCCGCGTTCAGACGAAGGAATCCGCTGTGACCGACGACGAGATCCTTCTCGGACTCGCACTGACGGTGGTCCTCGCCGTCGGCTCGCAGATCCTGGCGAACAAACTGCGCGTCCCGTCCCTGATCGTCCTGCTTCCCGTCGGATTCGCCGCCGGCGCGATGACGGACGTCGTCCATCCGAAGGAGCTCTTCGGACCTGACGCGTCGGCCCTGGTGTCGCTGTTCGTCGCCGTCATCCTCTACGACGCCGGCCTGGGCCTCGACCTGCGCAAACTCGCCCGCCACACCAGGGGGACCGTGGGCAGGCTGCTCGTGTACGGGGTGCTGCTCACCTTCCTCGTCGTCGGGGCGGTGGCAGCGCCGATGTTCGACGTCCCGCTGCGCGTCTCCGCGATGCTCGGCATGATCCTCGTCGTCTCGGGGCCCACCGTGGTGGGGCCGATCCTCGACTTCGTGCGTCCGAGCGACAGGGTGCGCCACATCCTGATCTGGGAAGGAACGCTGACCGACCCGATCGGCGCCATTCTCGGGGCCCTCACCTTCCACGCCATCGTCTCGACGCAACAGGTCGACATCGGCCGGGGCCACCAACTGGGCCAGTTCGCCCTCAGCCTCGCCGTCGGGCTGGCCGGCGGGGCCGTGGGAACCGCGCTGCTGTGGTTCGCCCTGCGCACCCTGCGGCTCGGCGAGACCCTGGGAACGCTGGCGCAACTCGCCGTCGTGGTCGGCGTATCGGCGGGCTGCGACATCGCGCGGGACGACACGGGGCTGATCGCCGCCATCGTGACGGGGCTGGCCGTCGCCGCCATCCGCGGCTTCGACATGCCCGTCCGCCGGCCGTTCCTGGAGACGCTGGTACAGCTGATCCTGGGACTGCTGTTCATCTCCATCTCCGCCACCGTCACGCCCGCGTCCCTGGTGCCGGTGCTCCTCCCGGCGCTCGGCCTGGTCGCGATCCTCGTCCTGGTGGTCCGGCCGATCGTGGCCTTCGGCGCGGCGGCACGCACGGACCTCACCCGCGGGGAACGCGCCTTCGTGGGATGGATGGACCCACGCGGCATCGTCGCGGCGGCGACGGCGGCGACCTTCTCCACCGGTCTGGTGGACCGGGGGGTGAGGGGGGCCGCGAAGATCCTTCCCGTCACCTTCCTGGTGATCGTGGGAACCGTGGTGCTGTACGCGCTGACGGCGGCGCCCGTGGCCAGACGGCTGGGCGTCGTCAAGACGACGGGCATGCGGGTGCTCCTGGTGGGGGGCGAGCCGTGGGTGGTCGACCTGGCGAGGGCGCTGCGGTCGGCCGGCCTCGACGTACTGATGTGGGCGGGACTGGACGAGCAGCGGGAGGAGATCAGGCGGGCCGGTCTCGTTCTGACCACGGGCGATCTGCTGGCGACGGCCATCAATCCCGGTGCACGCCTGGAAGGGATCACGGCCGTCGTCATGGCCACCGACGACGACGACTTCAACGCGCTCGCCTCGGTCGTGATGCAGGACAACGTGGAGGGACCCGTCTACCGGGTGGGGCCGCCGCACGACAGCCACGGTGTGATGGCGCCGTACACCGGCGGCGACGTCCTCTTCGGCCGCGCCCTGGCCCGACCGGCTCTCGCGGAGCGTCACGGGCGCGGGGCGAGGTTCCTGGTTCAGCCGGCCACCGCTCCCCCGCCTCCGGGGTACGACACCCTCTTCGTGGTGCGGGTCGACCACCGGCTGGATCCCGTCACCGACAGGCAGGAGGCCGTGGCGCGGGACGGTGACACGGTCGTCCTGTTCGGCCCCGCGCCCGGCACCGACCCGCGCTGAGACGCGCCGCCGCGGTGCGACGCCCCGCCCCTCAGACCTTTCGCGCTTCCTGGAGCATCGAGTCGAGGGTGATGGCCGCGTCGATCAGGGCCAGGTGGGTGAAGGCCTGGGGGAAGTTCCCCAGCTGCCGTCCCGTCAGGTCGATCTCCTCGGAGTACAGGCCCAGGTGGTTGGCGTACGTGAGCATCTTCTCCAGGACCAGCCTGGCGCTGTCGAGCCGTCCGGCCCTGGCCAGGGCGTCGACGTACATGAACGTGCACAGGGAGAAGGTTCCCTCGGAGCCGCGCAGCCCATCGGGTGACGCCTCCGGGTTGTAGCGGTAGACCAGGCTGTCGCTCACCAGCTCGCGTTCCATCGCCTCCAGGGTGGACTTCCACATCGGATCGTCCGGCATGATGAAACCGACCGTCGGCATGCGCAACAGCGCCGAGTCGAGCACGTCTTCGCCGTAGTGCTGGACGAAGGCCTGCTTCTTGGGGTCCCATCCCCGGTCGAGCACCTGTGCGTAGATCTCGTCCCGCGCGTCCACCCAGCGCCCGCCGGCCGCGGGGCGCCCGTCGTCGTAGGCGATCCGCAGGGCGCGGTCGAAGGCCACCCAGGACATCACCCGACCGTAGGTGAAGTCCTTCCGGCCGCCGCGGGTCTCCCAAAGGCCTTCGCCGGGCTGGTCCCAATGGTCGACCAGCCAGTCGAGCAGGGTGTGCAGGGCCTTCCAGCCCCCGTGGTCGAGGTGCATGCCGTGCTCGTGGGCGAAGTAGATGCTGTCGAGCGCCTCACCGTAGATGTCCAGCTGGAGCTGGCTCGCGGCCCCGTTGCCGATGCGGACCGGGGCGGAGCCGCGGTACCCCTCCCAGTGCTCCAGTGTCTCCTCGACCAGGTCGCTGGAGCCGTCGACCCGGTACATGATGTTCAGCGGCCCGGAGCCGTTCCCACGGCCCGCCTCCTGCTTCACGCGGTCGTGCAGCCAGTTGATGAACGCGGACGCCTCTTCCCTGAAACCCAGGCCCAGCAGGGCGTACACCGAGAACGAGGCGTCACGGATCCAGGTGAACCGGTAGTCCCAGTTACGCTCTCCGCCCAGTTGCTCGGGCAGACCCGCCGTGGGGGCGGCGACCACGGCGCCGGTCGGCGCGTAGGTCATCAGCTTCAGGGTCACGGCCGAACGCTCGACCGCCTCCCGCCAACGGCCGGCATAGGTGGACTGTCCCAGCCAGGAACGCCAGAACCGGACCGTCCCGTCGAAGAGCCGGTGGAACTCCTCCAGCCGGACCTCGCGCGGGGGTCCGTCGGGAGCCGATTCCAGGACCATGCCGCGCTGCTGCCCCGCCCGCAGGCTCAAGGAGAAGCGCAGGTCGTCCGCGTCACCCGAAAGGACGTTCAGCAGGTGCTCGTCCCCCGGCTCGCGGACGGGGTGGACGGCGAGGCTCAGGCTCTCCGAGGTGAACAGGGCGCCGTGCTCCGTGAGGTGCAGTTCGTGCGGCTTGCGGCCGTAGTCGAAGCGCGGAGCGATCTCCCCCTCGAACGTCATGCTGCCGCGTACGCAGCGGAGCATTCGGACGATACGGTGCCGGTCCGTCGCGGTGGTCCCCGTCACCGGCATGAAGTCGACGACCTCTCCCGCCCCCGCCTCGGTCATGAAGCGTGTCACCAGGACGGCCGTGTCCGGGTGGTAGAGCTGTTTGGTCGTGTACGCACACCCGGCCGGCCGAACGGTGAAGTGACCGCCCTTCGCGCGGTCGAGCAGGGAGCCGAAGACGCTGGGCGAGTCGAACCGGGGACAGCAGAACCAGTCGATCGTCGCGTCGGTCGTCACCAGGGCCGAGGTCTGCAGGTCACCGATCAGACCGTGGTCCTCGATCAGGGGGTAGTCGTCCATGGTGGGCCCCTTTCAGCCCGGCCGGCCCGATCGGGGAACCGGCACGCCGCGGATGAAGTGGGTCGGGCGGCACCCGATCAGCTTAGGACGGCGGGGACGGCCCGTCCTGACGAGAGGACGGGGCGACGTGACGGCTGCGCTGCTGCTGCGCCGGTCCGGCAACCGCCTTACCGTGAGGTGGGGCGCGGGACGGCCCCGTCGCGGGAGGCCTCGGCTCCGTGTGGGACGAGTACCCGACTCCTCCGTGCGAAAGAGGCGCGACATTGGGTGTCACGATGTCCTGGGCGGCCAGATTCAGGCTGCGGCAGCGCGTCAAGGCCAGCCTGTGGGTCCTGCCGACGCTCGGCCTGCTCCTCGGCGTCCTGCTCGCCGAGCTCGCCCTCCTGGCCGAGGGCACGAAGGTGCCCGGCGACTGGCACTATTCCGCCACGACGGCGAGCGGCGTGCTCACCGCCATCGTGGGCGCGATGGTGGCCCTGCTCGGGTTCGTCGTCACCATCGGCGTGCTCGTGGTACAGCAGGCCACGGGCACGCTCTCCCCCCGATACATGCGCCTCTGGTACCGGGACCGGCTGCAGAAAGCGGTCCTGGCGACCTTCACGGGGACGTTCGCGTTCTCCTTCTCGCTGCTGCGCCGGGTCGAGGCCGGATCGGTCCCCGACCTGGGGGTCACGCTGGCGGGCGCGGCGGTGGCGGTCAGCCTCGTGCTCCTGCTCGTCTACCTCAACCGGTTCACCCACCGGCTGCGGCCGGTGGCCATCGCCGAACTCGTCACGCGGCTGGGCGAGAAGGTCTTCGCCGAGGGCGCCGATTCGATCCGGGACGCCGCACCCCGCGGCGACCGGCCTCTTCCGTCCGGCGGGCCGGTGATGCGTGTCCGTACCGAAACCGGAGGCGCCGTTCAGGCGCTCGACGTGTCCGGTCTGCTGGCGGAGGCGGCCCGCCACGACTGCGTCTTCGTCGTGCCGCGGCTGACCGGAGACTCCGTACCGCCCGGCGGCGTGCTTGTCGAGGTCCATGGGGGCAGGTCCCTGCCAGATCCGGCGCGGGTGCTCGGTCTTGTCGCCCTGGGGGACGAGCGCACCATCGAGCAGGACCCCGCCTTCGCCCTGCGCGTCCTCGTCGACATCGCCATCAGAGCGCTGTCGCCGGCGGTGAACGACCCCACGACCGCCGTGCAGGTGGTCAACTACATCGAACGGTTCCTGCACACGGTCGGCACGGCCCGGTTCCCCGGCCGTCACGTCCTGGCAGACGCTCACGGGGAAGCCCGGCTCGTGTTCTCGGGGCGCACCTGGGAGACCTACCTCCAGCTCGCCGTCTGCGAGATCCGCGAGTACGGAAGCTCGTCCGTCCAGATCTGCCGAAGGCTCCGCTCCGTACTCGAAGGCCTGCTCGACGCCCTTCCACCGGAGCTGCATCCCCCGGTCCATGCGGAGATGCGTCTCTTGCAGGAGTCGGTGGAGCGGGAGTTCACCGACCCGGCGCGCCGCGCCCTCGCGCAGCAGGCCGACCTCCAGGGCATCGGCGGGCACCTTTCGTGACGCCCGCGTACCCCGCGGCCCGTGCCCGTCCCCCGGCGCAGCGCCGACCGCCGCGGCCCGTGGCACGGCCGACGCGAACATCGGATGCCGGTGTCGACCAGACTCAGTGTGGTGGGCCTCGTGAAGGCGGCCCACGCGGTGGCCATGGAAAACACCGACCAGAAACGGTTCACCGCGACCGCCCGCCGGCCGAGGCCGCGCGAGCGGATGCAGGGTGCGCGGATGCAGGGCGCGCGGATGCAGGGCCGGGAGCGATGGCAGATCTCGGCGGACGTGAGATGGCCCGGAACCGGGAATAGCACGCAGCCGACACGTCGGGAGTCCGGATCAGCGGGCTGAGCGCCCCGGCGAACGGCACGAACGTACCGAGCCGGGTCCCCCGAGCCGAACTGGGCGACCCCGGCGCCGAGGGCGAAGAGCATTCCGCCGACGAGGAAGGCATCCGATGCGACGGAATGGAGCCTCCGAGACGCTCGGGCGCCTCGGCATCGACGGAGCGAAACGTGGACGTTGTGCCGGCTCCCCCGAGTGCCGGTGCTCCCACCTGTCAGGTGTGCGGCACGACGGCCACAGGACACGAGGCGTGGTGGATGACGGCGTGGGTGATGGATCCGACATGAGCGCCCCTGGCTGCCCTGCGCCGACCGACGACCACCAGGCGCGCATCCGACGCGGCCTCGATGAGATGCTCGGCTGCCCGTCCCGGTGCGGTCACCTCCGCCACCTCCGTGTCCGGAAACCTGTCCCGGAACGGCCGAACCGCGCCGGCGAGCGCCGACGCCATCTCGTCCTTCGCGGCTGCGTCGGGGCGGTGGACGAAGGATTCGTGCCACGTGTGCACGATCTCCAACGGGACGTGGTGCCGCCCTGCGAAGTCGAACGCGAAGTGCATGAGCTCGTCCTTGACTTCGTTCACGTCCAGCCCGAGGACCACCTTCCGGCGGCTGTTCCCCTGGGACGCGCCGGAGCCGTCCTCCTCGTATCCGGGGCGGACGAGAACCACTGGACGCTTCGCTTCGGCGACGACCTCCTGCCCGACCGAACCGACGATGAACCCGCGGACGCCGCCCAGTCCATGAGAGCCCACGACGAGCAGCTCCGCCTCGTCGGCGGCGGCGAGCAGCACGCTCACGGGGGCGTCTTCGACCTCGTCGGCGGTCATGGCAAGGTCCGGCTGCCGGGAACCGACACGCCGCTCGGTCTCGGCCAGCACGCCTTCCGCCGCACCGGCACGGTCTTCGTGCGACACCTTCATCGCCCCCAGCTGATGCTCCACCCACCGTGTGGCGTACACCAGTCGCAGGCCGTCGCCGCGCAGTGCCGCCTCGTCGGCGGCCCAGTCCACCGCCGCCATACTTCCTTCGGAGCCGTCTACTCCCACAGTGACAGGTCGGGACATGCTGCCTCCTCGTCTCGGGCCGTCGTCGACAGGCCCTCACAGAAGCGCCGATGGGCGTCCTTGTGCGCGGGCACCCGATCGAGAAGCTACCGAGTCACTCAGGCGATGGCGTGCACAGCGTTCGACGACGCTGCCGAAATACTCCGTCCGGCGCAGGACACCAGAACGCCCGCCCGTCGCAGTACGAATGGGAGCCCGTGGTGCGAGGAACTTCTACCCAGCCGTTTCGCATGGCGCGGGCACCGGGCTGCAGCCGGGTCCTGACCCCGGCCAGGCCCGTGGCGTGGCGCAGACGCGGGCGTCGGTGCGGCGTACGCGGTGGCAGACCAAGTTGTGTCGCGGCGGTCAGAGCCGTCGGGCCGACCAGGAGCAGAACATGGAACGGCCGTCTTCCACGGTCACCAGCCGGCGCCCTGGAGATCCGGGCCGTTCCCGGACCAAGTCGCGGGGTTCCGGCCTCGGCGCGACTGTTCGCGCTGGTCAGTCGGCATGCCGCTCGTGCACCACCAGCAGACGAAGAACGTCTTCCAGAGTTGCAGTCCCAAGAAGCTCGGCTTCTTCTGAACGTTTCCGCAACCCGTCACCCTGCTGAGCACGACGGGATCCACGGAAGCCGCCGTTGGCGCGCTCGCGCAGGTCGCGGATGGCGCCCCCACCATGCCGGGACGCCGCCGGGATATGCACAAGGCTGCCAAGGCAGGGCGTCCTGGAGGCAGGATGGGCGTCGGCGCCCGGAGCGAGATCCGGTCCGGCTGATCAACCCCGGTCGGGGTCGTCGGTCGCCCTCACCTCCAGGACCAGGCACTGTGCCGGGTCCAGCAGCGGGGCCGCCGGGCCCAGGGCGGCGAGGACGGCGCCGCGGGCGCGGAGCGTGCCGTGGGTGATCCAGGGGGCGGCGGTGCTGGGGTGGGCCTGGGTGAAGGGGAACTCCGGGCGGACGGTGACGGTGTAGGTCAGGTCCGGGTCGAGGCCCGGGAGGCGGAGGCGGGGTGGGACGGAGTCCGTCGACGCGGTGAGCTGGGCGAGGGTGAAGAGGGCGTGGCGGCGGTCTTCGGACAGGTCGCGGTTGTGGTCCCACTCGAGGTAGGCGATGCCCTACTCGTCGATCAGCGCGTGCGGGCGGGTCCTTGCCGGTCACGGGGAGTTCCACAGGTCTCTCAGTTCCTCCCAGTCGGGCGGACTGGGGGGCTGGACGCCCGTCTTCGCGGGGTTCCGAAGACCGCTCAGGGCGAGGTCCAGGTAGCGCAGGTGCAGTTCGGCCGCGCGCTCGGTGGTCGTGGGCAGGCGGGTGTTGAGGTGGTTGAGAAGGAGCGGGAGGTCCGCCGAGGTGACGTCCGGGCGCAGTGCGCCGCTCCGGTGGGCGGCGGCGACCAGGTCGTCGAGTGCGCTCCGGAGGCGGCGGTCTGCGGCGTCGACCTCGTCGGTGGCGGGCAGGCGGCCTCCGATGAGGGGGAGGAGGGAGCCGGTGTCGGCGGCGGACAGCGCTGCTCGCAGGAAGGCCGCGAGCGCGTCCCAGGGGTCGGCGTGGTCGGCCATGGCGGTACGGGCCAGGGAGGCCATCTGGTTCATGTTCTCCACCCGTAGCGCCTGGGCGAGGTCCTCTTTGGCGGGGTAGCGCCGGTAGAGGCTGCCCATGCCCACGCCGGCACGGCGGGCGATCTCCGAGACGGGGGCGTTCCAGCCGTGTTCGGCGAAGACCTCGCGTGCCGCGCGCAGGATCTGCCCGTCGTTGCGGTCGGCTTCCTTCTGGCGTCCGCGGGGCGGTCCGGTGCGGTCGGCGCGCATGGTCGTACTCCTTCGGTGCGGCAGTCACGCGGTCCTGCCGCCTGGGTGGCCTGGCCGGTCAGCGTCGGTTGCTGAGGGCCGGAGCCGGTGCCGCGACGGTGGACTCGGGTGTGGGGTCCTGGTGGTCCGGGCGGATGCGCAGGGCTCCGACGAGCAGGATACCGAGGGCGCCGAGCGCGGCGGCGACCCAGAAGCCCACCGTGAACGCCTTCTCGGCGGGCACGAGCGTGCCGTGCACGGTGAAGGACTGGAGGAAGCCGACGGCGAGCTGGCTGCCCACGGCGCTGCCCACCGTCCGGATGACGGTGTTCAGTCCGTTGCCCGAGGCGATCTCACGGCGCGGCACGAGGGCCGCGACCAGGTCGGCGAGCGCCGCGTATCCGTAGCCCGCGCCGAGGCCGAGCAGGCAGAACCACAGCGCGAGCTGCGCCGGGGAGCTGTGGAAGAAGGCGGTGAGCACGGCTCCGGACGTCATCAGCGCCATGCACGCGGCCAGGGGTGCGCGGGTGCCGAGCCGGCCGCGCAGCCAGTGCGCGGTTCGGCCGGCGAGGACGACGCAGAGCGAACCGGGCAGCATCAGCAGGGCGGCCTGGACGATGGTCAGGCCGGCTCCGTAGGAGGCCGCCGGGCGCAGCGCGGGCGGAAGACCGGTGGGCAGCTGCAGCAGTTGCGGGACCAGGACGTAGAAGAAGAACGGCACGATGCCGATCAGCAGTGCCGCGAGGTTGGTGACGAGCATCGGCGGGTGGGTGATGTGCCGCAGGTCGAGGATCGGGTCGGACCGGCGGGCCGACACCACGCCGAGCGCGGCGAAGAGCACCACGGCGGCCGCGAAGAGCAGCTGTACTCCGGCGGAGAGCCAGCCCCACTTCGTGCCTTCGGTGATCGCCAGGAGCAGGGCGACGAGCCCGCCGGCCAGGAGCACGGCTCCGGGTATGTCGACGCGCTTGCTGTGGCGCTCGGGGCTTTCCGGCACCCAGGCGATCACCATGAGGGTCGCCAGGGTGATGCACACCGCTTCGGCGCCGAACATCCAGCGCCACGAGGTGTGCTGGATGATCAGGGCGCCCACGACCAGCCCGGCGCCGGCGCCGGCGCCG
>NZ_MWIG01000565.1:0-7279 GCF_002156145.1 Streptomyces sp. NRRL B-24572
CCCGAGGCGTACCCCTGGCCGACCGCCCGGAACCGCCAGCCGCCGCCTTGCCGGTAGAACTCCCCGAAGACGAAGGCCGTCTCCGTCGTCGCGTCCCCGATCGCGCAGTGCGCCACCGGGTTCCCGGCCCCGTCCGTGACCCGCACGTCGAGCCCCGGCACCTGCCCGAAGGCGCCCCCGTCGGCGGAGGCGGCGATCACCAGACGCCCCACGTCGGGCTCCACGCGCGCGAGGTCCAGCCACAGCCAGTCCGCGGCCGGGCTGCCGGGCGCGCCCGGGGCCGACTTCCCCAGGTGTCGGACGGCCCCCGAGGGATGCTCGGCGTGGTTGTAGAAGACCAGATCGGCATCGCCCCGCACCCGCTCCCCGGGCCCGAGGAGCAGCGCGGAGACGTCCACGTCGGGCACCCCGTGCCCGGTGCGCCAGCTGACCGCGACATGAAGGTCCTGCGGGGGCACCGCGACGTTGGCCCCCTTCGGTATCTGGGTCATGGGGGAACTCTGGCACGGCCGGGCACGCCGGAGGGGCGGCTCCCCACAACGGGAAGCCGCCCCTCTCGAATATCGGCTAGCCCTTGAGCTCGGCCGCGACGAGCTCCGCGATCTGCACGGCGTTCAGCGCCGCGCCCTTGCGCAGGTTGTCGTTGGAGAGGAACAGCGCGAGGCCGTTCTCGACGGTCTCGTCCACGCGGATGCGGCCCACGTACGAGGCGTCCTTGCCGGCCGCCTGGAGCGGGGTCGGGATCTCGGAGAGCTCGACGCCCTCGGCGTCCTTGAGGAGCTCGTAGGCGCGCTCGACGCTGATAGGACGCTCGAAGCGGGCGTTGACCTGGAGCGAGTGGCCGGAGAAGACCGGGACGCGGACGCAGGTGCCGGAGACCTTGAGCTCGGGGATCTCCAGGATCTTGCGGGACTCGTTGCGGAGCTTCTGCTCCTCGTCGGTCTCGTGCGTGCCGTCGTCGACCAGGTTGCCGGCGAGCGGGATGACGTTGAAGGCGATGTTGCGCCGGTAGACGCCGGGCTCCGGGAAGGCCACGGCCTCGCCGTCGTGGGTCAGCTCGGTGGCGCGGTCGGCGACGGCCTTGACCTGGCCGTCCAGCTCGGCGACGCCGGCCACGCCCGAGCCGGAGACGGCCTGGTAGGTGGTGGCGATCAGCGCGGTGAGGCCGGCCTCCTGGTGGAGCGGCTTGAGGACCGGCATGGCGGCCATCGTGGTGCAGTTCGGGTTGGCGATGATGCCCTTGGGGCGGTCCTTGACCGCGTGCGGGTTGACCTCGGAGACGACGAGGGGGACCTCGGGGTCGCGGCGCCAGGCGGAGGAGTTGTCGATCACGACGGCGCCCTGGGAGGCGACCTTCTCGGCGAGGGCCTTGGAGGTGGCGCCACCGGCGGAGAACAGCACGATGTCGAGGCCGGTGTAGTCGGCGGTGGAGGCGTCCTCGATGGTCACGCCGTCGACGACCTTGCCCGCGGAGCGGGCGGAGGCGAAGAGCCGCAGCTCGTCGACCGGGAAGTTCCGCTCGGCCAGGATCTTGCGCATGACTGTGCCGACCTGACCGGTGGCTCCGACGATTCCGACCTTCACGGGGACTCCTCCGTACGCGTGTGCAGGGTGCTGCCGGTCCATGATGCGTATGTCCCCGGCCGCCTTGTCCAATCCATTGTCCAAAGGGCGGGACGAGTCGTGGACGACGATCTTCCGGACTTCCGGACGCGAAAGGGGCGGGCACCGGTTCCGGCGCCCGCCCCTCACTCCTGCGGTGTTACGGGGTGACCGCGCCGATCAGGACGCTGCCGGTGCCCGCGACGGTGCCGCGCGCGTTGAGCAGCTGGACCTCGCCGAAGAACTGGCGTCCCTCGGGGGCCGCGCCGGCGACCAGGACCTCGGCCGAGACCGGGGCGGTGGCGCCGTTGGCCAGGGTGACCGGCTTCGACTCGTCGACCTTCACGGTGCCGAGCGCGGACGAGTAGTACACGTCCTTGTAGTCGTACGTGGTGCCGCCCGCGGCCTGGACCGAGTAGCCGTCGATGGTGACGGTGTACGTGCCCGCGGCCGGCTTCACCAGGGAGACGGACTCCTCCGAGTCGCCGTCCGCCGACTGGCCCACGGTCTCGCCGTTCAGCGTGACCGTGAGGTCGAGGTCGGCGGCCTTGTCGGAGGTGTTGCCGATGGCGATGTCGAGCCGCTCGACGCCCTCACCGATGGTGACGGTCTTCGTCTGCTTCTCGTGGTGCTGGATGGTCGGCGTCTCGCTCTTCTGCGAGCCGAGGGAGCCGCCCTTGAGGGTGCCCGTGATGCCCGCGAAGCGGTTGGTGACCTGCCACTGGACGGCGGCCGGGGTGCCGATCTTCGCCTCCGCGACCGTCTGCACGGCCGGGTCGAAGTCGGCGCCGAGGGCGGTGACGTTCAGGGTGTACGGGTTGTCCAGGTCCGGCGACGTGCGGCGGGACTCGACCTCGACCTCCCAGACGCCGGGCGTCGGGTTCGCGTAGGACCGCAGGTCCGGGCGGCAGGTGTTGGCCGGGTTGTAGTGCGGGTAGCACTGCGTGGAGGCGGTGTCCTCGAGGGCGACGCCGTACGGGTGGATGGAGATGAACCGGGTCTGGCTGTTCTCCTTCAGCCCGCCGAGCGCGACCTCAAGGTTCTTGGTGCCCTGGGGCACGGTGACGAAGTACGACTTGGTGCTGTTGCGCTGCACCGAGCCGGTGGCGGTGAAGCCGTAGCCCGGGGCGACCAGGTCGTTCGCGACGACGGTGGTGGCGAGGATCTGCTTGTCGACGCCCTCGGTGAACAGGTCGTCGGCCTCCAGGATGACGCTGTGCGCGCCCGCGGTGGTCGGGCGGGCCTGGAGCTTCACGGTGACCGGCTTGTTCAGCGGCAGCGCGACGAAGTCCTCGCCGAGGATGCGGAAGGTGCCGTCGTTGTACTTCAGGCTCAGCTCGTGCCAGACCGGCCGGTCCGGGCCGTTCGTGCGCGTGATGGTGACGTCGTAGACCTTCTTCTGGCCGACCTTGAGGCCGCCCTCGCGGTCGTACACGCCGGTGCCGGTGTGCGGGGCCGGGAAGATCACGGTGTCGACCGGGGCCTCGACCTTGTAGTCGTGGGCGGTGGCGCCGAACAGGATCGAGTCCCAGGCGTCGACGATGTCGATGAGACCGGAGCCCTGCTCGTGCGCGGCGACACCCGGGATCCGCTTGGCGGTCGAGGTGAGCGCGGTGCGCAGGGTGAGCGGGGAGAGCGGGATGTGCCGCTGCTTCGCGGCCGAGATCAGCAGCGCGCTCGCGCCCGTCGCCTGCGGCGAGGACATCGAGGTGCCGTTGAGCATGCCGTAGCCGGCGGGCAGGGTGTAGCCCGCCTCGGCGACGCCGGCGCCCGGCAGCCAGGTCGGGATGGTGTTCACGGCCGAGCCGGGGGCGGTGATGGTCGGGGTGAAACCGCCGTCCTCACGCGGGCCGCGCGAGGAGAAGTTGAACATGGCGTACTTCTTCTCGACCGCCGAGCCGTAGTTGGCGGCCCAGGTCGACTGGGAGATGGCCGCGCCGACCGAGATGACCTTGTCGGCCAGGCCGGGGTCGCCGATCGTGTTGATGCCGGGGCCCTCGTTGCCGGCCGAGATGACCAGCTGGACGCCGTAGGTGTCGATGAGCCGCGTGTAGAGGCGCGAGCGGACGTTGTCGCCGTCGTTCTGCGCGGGCAGGCCGCCGATCGACATGTTGACGATGTCGACGCCGCGGTTGACGACGAGGTCCGTCATGCCCTCGGTGAGGGCGGTGTTGGTGCAGCCGCCGGACCAGGTGCACGCGCGCGAGGAGACGATCTTCGCGCCGGGGGCGGCGCCGCTCATCTTGCCGCCGAAGAGGCCGTTGGCGGCGGTGATGCCGGCGACGTGCGTGCCGTGCTCGGACTCGACGAGGCCGATGTTGACGAAGTCGCGCTTCTGGCCGACCCAGGAGCCGCCCAGCGGGTCCATCGGGACGTCCTTGCGGATTTCCACGACGAAGGGGGTCTTCTCGACGACCTCGGTGGCCGGGTTGTCGGTACCGAAGTAGCCGATCTGGTACCCGTCCTTGTACGGCTTCATCGGCGCGTCGTCCGTGAAGTCGTTGTTCTGGTTCGTGTCGACACGGACGGTTCCGGCGGCCGGGTCGTACAGCATGCCGAAGATGTCGGTGGTGTCGCCGTCCCGGTTGATGTCGCCCTTCGGGTCGCCGCCCGCGGTGTCCGACTCGCGGAAGCGGCTGAACTGGTACGAGCCCTCAAGGGCCGTCCAGCTCCGCCCCAGGGCGGTGAAGACCGGGCCCGAGACCGGGGTGATCTGGGCGCGCCAGGTGTTGTCGCCCTCGGTCAGCGGGTCGGTGGCGGTGACCCAGTCGACGATCTTGCGCTCGCCGGTGGTGGTCTTCTGCAGGGCCGGGTGGCCGAGGTCGACACCGGAGTCGAGGATGCCGATGGTCACGCCGCGGCCGTCGGCCTTCGGGTGCTCCTTGACGAAGTCGACCGCGCCCGTCTCGTGCGAGGGGTTGTACGGGTTCTTCGCCGGGGTGTCCTTGCCCGGGGCCGGGTAGGTCGTCGTGACGGTGGTGCCGTCGACGGCCCCCGTCGTGGCGCCCGCGTCCGGCGTCGGGTCGTCCAGCGCGATCTCCGCCTGGAGGTCGACGGACTGGACGGAGGAGAGCTGCGTGGCGGCCTTGATGGCGGCGGCGGCCTTGGCGGTCGGCAGGGTGGCGCGGACGTAGCCGAGCGCGTCCTGCTGCTTGCCGACCGAGGCGCCGGCGACGGCGTCCAGCTGGGCGGCGACCTGCTCGGTGGCGCCGGGGACGGTGGCGACGAGGACGGTGACGTTCTTCTCGCCGCTCGCCTGGGCCTCGGTGAGTCGCTGGGCGTCGATGGCGCCGAGCTTGTCGGCGGGGTTCGAGGACTTGACCGGGGGAGTGGTCGCCGGGGCTTCGGTGGCGAGCACGGGAGCGGCACCGGCCGCGACGAGCGCCGCGACGAGTCCGGCCGCGGCCGCGATGCGGGCCGCGCGTCTGGTCCCGTGCGTCGAGCTTCCGGGTATGGAGCTCTGGGTTTCGGGGGTGGTCATTTACATCCCTGTTTGTGAAAGGAGGGCGTCCGGATTCCGATACCGGATGACCGCTCAGCCTTTCGCAAGTGACAGGGTTTTGGGGAGAGTTGCCCGGGGCCGGATTGCCGCCGCGGCGTAAACCCGCCAGCGCCGTCGAAGCGTCACGCGGGACCAATGCCCCCGAAAAGGGGCGAGTCGCCGTGCCGTACGGCTCAACTCTCCTTCGTGCGGGCGTAGTGGCGGGAGGCCTTGGCGCGGTTGCCGCAGGCCGCCATCGAGCACCAGCGGCGGGTGCCGTTCCGCGAGGTGTCGAAGAAGTGCAGGATGCAGGCCTCGTGGGCGCAGGCCCGGATCCGGTCGGGCGCGGTGCGCAGCAGGTCGAGGTAGTCGCGGGCGGCGGTCCAGCCGGGACCCCAGGCGGGATCCGCGAACTCGGGCTCCTCGCCGGGGCCCTCGGCGGTGAGCGTGGCCCGGATGCGGCCGCGGTCGAGGACGGCGTCCACGCGCGCGGTGGCGGCGGGGTCGCCGGGGCGGTCGACGAGCGCGGCGAGCGCGTCCCGGGCGGCGAGGGTGTGCCGCAGGGTGGTCGCGTCGGCGGCGAACCGCTCCTCCAGGCCGTTGGCGGCGAGCCAGACGGCGAGCCCGTCGACGTCCGTCAGCAGGTCCTGGCGGACGCCTTCCAGGTTCCAGCGGGTGTTGAGAAGGTCCAGGGAGACGGGCTCGCCGGTGAGCGGCCGGGGGTCGATGGCGGTCATGGCGGGCACCCTCCTCGATGAACTAACCCCTCAAGAGTACGTGAGCGGTTGACTCTCGCTCCGACTAACCCCTAAAGTCGAAATAGAAGGTTAGCCCGAGAGGGGCTGCCCTGTCCGAGGGGAACTGTCATGTCCGCGATCGGCACGCTCGCCACCCACCACGTCGGCCTCAACGTCACCGACCTGACCCGCTCGCTCGCCTTCTACGGCGACGTCCTCGGCTTCGAGGTCCTCGGCGAGGGCGCGGAGAAGGACAGCCGCTACGCCTTCCTCGGCCAGGACGGCCGCCTGGTCCTCACCCTCTGGCAGCAGTCCGAGGGCACCTACGACTCCGGCCGGCCCGGCCTCCACCACCTCGCCTTCGAGGCCGAGTCCATCGAGCACGTCCGCGCCGCCGAGGCCGCGCTGACCGCCCGCGGCGCCTCCTTCGCGTACGAGGGCGTCGTCGCCCACCGCGAGGGCGCGGCCTCGGGCGGCATCTTCTTCCACGACCCCGACGGCACCCGCCTGGAAATCTCGGTCCCGAAGGGCGCGGAGGAGGCGGAAGCCCCCAGCGAGACGGCTCCCACCTGCGGCTTCTTCTAGCCCGAACGCGCCCGCCGCGCCGAGTCCCCGCACCCGCGCCCACCGACCCGCACTCACGGAGGCCCCTCGTGAACACCGCCTACCACCCCGGCTCCCTCGCCGTCCAGGAACGGCTCGGCGTCCAGGACCTCGCCGCCCACGTGGGCCGCTCCATCACCAACGGCATCCGCCCCATCGCCGCCGCCTTCCTGGAGGCCCAGCCCATGCTGATGCTCGGCGCGGCGGACGCCGAGGGCCGCGTCTGGTCCACCCTGCTGACCGGTGCGCCCGGCTTCGCCCGGGCCACCGGCCCGCACACGGTCTCGGTCTCCGCCGCCCTCCCCGAGGGCACGCCCGACGGCGCCCCCGTCGGCACGATCGCCCTCGACCCCCGCACCCGCCGCCGCATGCGTCTCAACGGCACGGCGAGGAGCAGCGGCCGCGGCTTCACGATCGAGGCCGAGCAGGTCTTCTCGAACTGTCCGAAGTACCTCCAGAAGAGGGAGTGGTACGGCTCCGAGCCTGCCGGCCCGGAGCCCGTCACCGCACGCCACGGCGAGGAGCTCACCCCCGACCAGATGAACAGGATCGGCGTCGCCGACACCTTCTTCATCGCCACCGCCGCCCCCGACGGCGTCGACACGAGCCACCGCGGCGGCAACCCCGGCTTCGTCCGGGCCGACACGCCCCGGGAGCTCAGCTGGCGCGACTACCCGGGCAACTCGATGTTCCTGACCCTGGGCAACCTGGAGGAGGACGGCCGTGCGGGACTGCTCTTCCTCGACTGGGAGACGGGCCTGACCCTCCAGCTCAGCGGCCGCGCGCACACCGAGTACGGCCCCGAGGGCCGCGTGACCCGCTTCCACGTCGACCACACGATCGAGACCCCGGCGGG